>JBDSAM010000508.1:0-4926 GCA_039922135.1 Blastocatellia bacterium | reverse complement strand
GACGCCCCTATCACGCACGCAGCCTGGAAGGACTGCGCTCCCAGGGCTACTGCGGGCGATTTCAGTTTTGGGAAGTCGCATTCCCAGAAGCGGACAAGCCTTTCGGATTCCGTTTTCCAGCTAATGCGTTAAACTCAGCAGCGCAGCAATTTATCATTTCATACATTCGATCTGAGGGTTGGCACGGAAATTGGCTAAGCCTGTCGAGGGAGAGAATCATTCCCGTATAAATTTTAGTCCGTATAATTTTGGGCGCGATGGGTTCGCGCTCCCGTTTTGGAGTCATTATGGATAAACCTCGTGATAAGGCAGTCATGCGCAATCGCAAAGTTCGCCGCGTAATTTATATCGTCCTTGGCGTGATCGCCATTGGCGGGGTCAGCCTGTTTTTGGCGAAATTGAAACCGGCAGCGCAAACCGTCGAAGCCTCAACCGTCATTTCAGACACGGTCAAGCAGGGCGAGATGGTGCGTAATGTGCGCGGTCTGGGCACGCTGGTGCCGGAAGAGATCGTCTGGATTCCAGCGGTGACCAGCGGACGCGTTGAAAAGCGGCTGGTACAGCCCGGCACCAATGTAACGCCGAATACGGTAATTATTGAGTTGAGCAATCAGGAGCTGCAACAGCAGTTGCTGGATGCGGAGTTGCAGTTGAAATCCGCCCAAGCCGAATACACCAACAAGAAAGTTGAGCTGGAAACGCAGTTGCTGAATCAGCAAGCGGGCGCGGCAACGGTCGAAACCGATTATCAGCAAGCGCAATTGAACGCTGAAGCCAACGACGAGCTGGCGAAAGACGGGCTGGTTTCAAAAATCATCTTGAAACAATCCAAGATGCGAGCGGCGGAACTGGGAACGCGCAACGATCTGGAAAAGAGACGCATTGCGATGACGACCGAAGCCGTGAAGACGCAGTTGGCTGTTACCCAATCCACGCTTGATCAGCGCCGCACGCTGGTCGATCTGCGCCGCAAACAAGTCAGCGATCTGCGCGTCCGGGCGGGGATGCACGGCGTTTTGCAGCAACTGGCAGCCGAAGTCGGTCAACAGGTCACGCCCGGCGCCAATCTGGCCCGCGTCTCCAATCCGAACAAGCTCAAGGCTGAAGTTAAAATCGCTGAAACTCAGCTCAAAGACATTCACATCGGACTTCTGGCCACGATCGATACCCGCAACGGCATCGTTCCAGGACGAGTTGTCCGCGTTGACCCAGCATCGCTGAATGGAACCGTGACCGTGGACGTTGCCCTAGAAGGCGCATTGCCCCCTGGCGCGCGCCCCGATATGAGCGTGGACGGGACGATTGAACTTGAACGGCTGCCCAGCGTGCTTTACATCCAGCGCCCGGCCTTCGGTCAGGAAAAGAGCACAGTCAAACTGTTTAAGTATGATCCTGACGGCCAGCATGCTTCCGCCGTTACCGTGCAGCTTGGTCGCAGTTCAGTAACCACCATTGAAGTTGTCAGCGGGTTGAAGGTCGGCGACAAAGTGATCGTCTCTGACACGTCTCAACTAGGTGACAATGTCACCCGCATTCGACTGAATTGATCCTGGTGGTTGGTGGCCGGTGGTTGGTGGTTGGTTGGCAGTTGCCTTTCGCCCCGCCGACCACCGACCACCAACCACTAACCACCGAAGGAGAGAACAATGTCCGAACCACTCTTGCGAATGGATTCAGTAAAGAAGGTCTTTTATACCGATGAAGTCGAAACCCACGCTCTGTCGGGGATTCACATCGAAATCAACAAGGGCGAATTTGTTTCGATTGCCGGCCCATCGGGCTGCGGCAAATCCACGCTGCTTTCCATTCTTGGATTGCTTGATTCGCCCAGCGACGGCGAATACCTGCTCAACAACAAACCAGTGCAGGCCCTTTCTTTGAGCGATCGCGCGCGCATCCGCAACCGCGAAATCGGCTTTATCTTCCAAAGCTTCAACTTGATCGGCGATCTGAGTGTTTACGAAAACGTCGAACTTCCCCTAACCTATCGCGGGATGAACGCCACCGAACGCAAACAGCGCGTCACTGCGGCATTGGAAAAAGTCGGGATGGCACATCGCGCCAAACATCTGCCTTCACAACTTTCCGGCGGTCAGCAACAACGCGTTGCCGTGGCCCGCGCTGTCGTCGGCGATCCGCTGATCCTGCTGGCCGATGAGCCGACCGGAAACCTGGATTCAGTCAACGGTGACGCGGTCATGGATTTGCTGCGCGAACTGCATCGCAATGGCGCAACCATTTGCATGGTCACCCACGACCAACGCTTTGCCCGAAGCGCTGACCGTTCGATTCACTTGTTCGACGGGCGCGTGGTTGAAGAAGAGCACGTTCAGCACTAATCCTGACTTTACGGGTTTGATGGACCACCTAAAAACATTTATTCAAGCCGTCTGCATTGGCGATACCGCAACTGTCGAAACGCACTTGCTGGAATCGCCGGAACTAGCCAACGCCAGGGACAACGGCGCAACGCCGCTGCATCTGGCAGCGATAGGCAATCAGCGCGAAGTAGTTGACCTGTTGCTTGATCACGGTGCGGACATCAATGCGATTGATGATGAATACGGTTCGACGCCTGCCGGTTGGGCCAACGAAAAAGGCCACGTCGAGATGGTTCATCATCTGGTGGCCCTAGGCACAAAGGTTGATCTGCCACGCGCCGCCGGGTTCGGCCTGCTGGATTTGGTGATTGAACTGCTGACCACTGACGCGTCCACTGACACAGATGGCGTCAACATCAGCGGTGGCTGGGGCATGCCTATTCACGAAGCCAGCCTTTGGGGGCATCCGCGCATCGTTGAAGTGCTGCTCGATTACGGCGGCGATCCCAACCTCAAAAACTGCGACAGCAAGACGGCGCTCGCCATTGCGACCGAGCAGATCGAAACCAACGGCACAGGCACGTCCATCACTATCGAATCCAGAAAGAAAGAGATCATCGCCGGCTGCGCCGAGATCGTAGAGATTCTGAAACAACACGGCGCGCAACCAGGCTGATGTCCGACAAACTTCAGTTTGTCGTGGTCTTCTGAGTTCAGCCCTTTCGACTAACAAAGACAGGCTTCGTGCCGTCTTATTCCTTCCCAAATAGTCTTTTCACAAGCCGCGACAAACTGAAGTTTGTCGGACATCGCTGGAGAAAGTCATGGAAACTCTGTTGCAAGACCTGCGATACGGCGTCCGCACTTTGATCAAAAGTCCGGGCTTCGCGATTGTCGCGTTGTTGACGCTGGCATTGGGCATCGGCGCTAACAGCGCGATCTTCAGCGTCGTGAATGCGATTCTGCTGCGTCCGCTGGCTTATAAAAATCCTGACCAGTTAGTGCTGATCAATCACAACTACCAGAAGATCAATCTGAAGGCGTCGGTCTCGGCTTTCGGTTACGCGCATTACCGCGATAACGCCAAATCATTCGAGAGTCTGACTGCGTTGACTGGCTGGGCGGTGAACCTGACGGGCGAAGGCGAAGCTGAGCGGTTGACGGGACAAACGGTTTCGGCCAATTTCTTTCAGACGCTTGGCAGTCAGGCCGCGATGGGACGCACCTTTGCATCCGGCGAAGATCAGGAAGGCAAGAACCGCGTTCTGGTTCTAAGCCACGGCTTCTGGCAGCGGCGCTTCGGCGGCGATCCAGGCATTTTGAACAAGACGCTGACGCTGAACGGCGAAAACTACACCATCGTTGGCGTCATGCCGCAGGGCTTCCAATTTGGGCGTGAATTTGGACAGAGCATTGATCTGTGGTCGCCGATTGTCTTCACGCCGCAGCAACTTTCCTCCAACAGCATCACCAACGAATTCCTGAACGTCATCGGGCGGCTGCGGGCGGGCGTAACACAACAGCAGGCGCAGGCCGAAATGTCGAACATCGCGGCCAACCTACGACAACAGTACATGCAGGGCGCGGACGCCACCAACTGGGATTTGCTGCTGACCTCGTTCCGCGAATTAGTCGTCGGCGATATTCGCCGGATGCTGTGGATCGTCATGGCTGTGGTTGGATTTGTTCTGTTGATTGCCTGTGCGAATGTGGCGAATCTGCTGCTGGCGCGCGCGGCGGCGCGGCAAAAAGAGATTGCCATCCGAACGGCACTGGGTGCCGGGCGCTGGCGCGTGATCCGGCAATTGCTGACCGAAAGCGTTCTGCTGGCCGTGGTCGGCGGCGCGCTTGGGTTGCTGATTGGAGATTGGGGCGTCAAAGCATTGATCGCACTCAATGCTGACAAGATTCCGCGCGCGAATGAAATCTCGCTGGATTGGCGCGTGCTGCTCTTCACGTTCGGCGTCGCCATCCTGACCGGAGTCTTATTTGGCATTGTTCCGGCGCTCCAAACCGCCAAAGCCGATCTGCACGAGACGTTGAAAGAAGGCGGGCGCAGCGGCGCAGCGACGACCAGGCAGTGGGTGCGCAGCGCGCTGGTCGTAGCCGAGATTGCCATGGCGCTGGCGGTGCTGGTCAGCGCGGGACTGCTAGTCAAAAGCTTTCTGCACGTGCAACAGGTCAATCCCGGCTTCAATCCGCAGGGACTGCTGACAATGCATTTGTCGCTGCCTGCCTTCAAATACAGTGAAGCGCCGCCGCGCGCCAACTTTTATAAACAGTTGCTCAATGACATTGCCGCACTGCCAGGAGTGCAATCGGCGGGCGCGGTATCCGTGCTGCCCTTGAGCGGCGGCGGATCGAGCGGCAGTTTCCAGATTGAAGGCCGTCAGGTTCCGCGCAATCAATCTTCGCCGCATGGCGCGCGCTGGGCAGCGACGCCGGAATATTTCAAGACGATGGGCATTCCCGTCATTCGCGGACGTTATTTTGAAGAGCGCGATACCGCCGAAGGACAGCCCGTCACAATTATTGACGAATCGCTGGCCCGCAAGTTCTGGCCGGACGAAGACCCAGTCGGCAAGCGCATCACCTTCGAAGGCCC
>JBDSAM010000507.1:0-16477 GCA_039922135.1 Blastocatellia bacterium | reverse complement strand
ACCTGATAGCGCGTCGCACCGCGCATCGTATCCCACAAGATGCCGATCTTGTTGTTGTAAGCACCGTCCGAAGCCGCAACGCCGGTCGGCACCACCAATCCACCGCTCTGCCCGCTGACCGCAGTCATCGGAAACAGATGGAAGACGCCAGCTAACGACGGCATCAGGAAACATACGCTGAGCAGGAATTTGAATCGTCGCATTGCCATTCCTCCTTGGCACTACTGGAGTACAGAGGGGAAATCATTTCCTTTGCCCCATTCCTTTGCCATTGGCAGAGGGGAATGAAGGCAAAGGAATAAAAACCCGACCGGCATTTGGCCGTCTTACAGTCCTGGTTCCGCGTGCGGTACCACGCTCAAGTATAAGTAAATGGCTTGAAGATCGCGGTCGGTCATCTTCCCATAAACCGGCCACGGCATGACTTGCAACAGCGGGCTGATTGGCGTGTGAAGCTTTTTGGTGTCTTCTCCGGTGCGTATCACGCGGATGAACTGCTCCAGGGTTAAACCGGCGGGCAGGTTATTTTTCGTCGGATCGGGTGTCAGGTTGCGTGAGGTGAAGGGACCGAACCTGACACCGCCCGCCAGAAAGTTCGCCGCATTTATCTTTTGCGGCTGGCCAAAAAATGGATCCCCTCCGGATGCATAGGACGGATTGGTGTGGCAGTCATTGCAGCCGCCAACGCCGTTCACCAGATAGCTGCCGAGACCGATCAAAAAGCGGGTTTTTCCAAACCCCGCGTTGACCTGAACCGGCGAGATAGCCAGACCGCGCTGGGATCTTTCATCCTCGGCCTGAACAATTTCCTGAACGGCCCCTTGAGGGCCGAACTGTCCGGCAGCGCTTTCTTTGGTGGGAGGGTTTGAGTTTGATTTTGTGGCGTTTGTGATACTGACTTTGCCTGTAAGGACAATCCCCGCAAACGCGATGACAAGCATGAGGTTTCGCTTCATTGTTTTGCTCCTTGTTGAAGTTGACATAAGTTCTTCCGCGGAAAAGGTGAGACAGACTAACGTCTGTTCCGCTGGTTGAACAAAGTTGAGGGAGTCGGGGAATCAGGCTTCTGTCTCCGCCTCGACGAAGCTTGGGCCGATTCCAGGAACGAGTGACGGCAGGCAGAATAACACGCTGCCGCCCGGGACCATAGTGAAATGAAGTAACACAGAACCACTTCGGCAAAGATTGATTTAGACTCAACCTTCAAACCAAGTTTTGCCATTATGCTTTTCGCTTTTCGGCATCATATTTTTTCTTCAACTTGCGCGACCATTTTTCCAGGAATGGTTGCAAAGGCTTAAATAATTTCATTCGCCACCCACCCTGGCTTTCGCGCCATGTTCCCAGATGCTTTTCGACGTAAGACCGGATCGCACCTTCGTACTGATGTTTCTTCAGTCCGTGCGAGAGCGTGAAATGGTAATGCTGTGCCTGAAGCGAAAGCGTCAGATAAGCCAAACTTGCTTTGAAATTGAGTCGAGCAGCCAGACGTTTAAAAAATCCTTCTGAAGGGAGCAGCAGGGAATTAAGCGCAATTTCCAACCAGGGCTGAGATCCACCTTGTCGCGGGTGGTACAGACCAGGTAATTCGGTGGCTGTTGGTAACTGAACTCTTGAGTCGGGAATTATACGATCCACTAATACGATACGCCCTAAGCCACGCAAATGCTCACGTGGCACAGCACCAAGCACGTTCTGAATTGTTTCTTCCGTTTTATTAGGTAGCTTCAGGCCTGATTTATTTTCAACTTTGACTAACATCTGTGTTTCTTTCCTTTTCAAGTAAGGCTTTAAGATTACGAACCTCTTCCTTTAACGCGCGAATCTCTTTTTGAATTTGCGGCAACCGAGCAAATATCGCGGACGATTTCAGCCAATCGCGGTTATCAATAGCTGGGTAACCTGAAACGACCTTGTCGGCTTCGACTGAATTGGGAATTCCAGTCTGCGCGGTTGCGATGACTCTGTCGCCGATCTTCAAATGGCCGGCTGCCCCAACCTGCCCGCTCAGTATTACTTCATTGCCTACCTGTGTGCTGCCAGCCAAACCGACTTGCGCGCAGAGCAAGGTGTTTTCTCCAACGGTCGAACCGTGACCGACCTGGACCAGGTTATCCAGCTTCGTGCCTTTGCCAATGACAGTTGCGCCGATGGTTGCCCGGTCAATCGTGCTGCCAGCGCCGATTTCCACGTCGTCTTCTATGATGACTATGCCAGCCTGCGGAATTTTGAACCAACTATTATCCGGACGCTTTGCGAAACCGAAGCCGTCACTGCCAATGGTGACGTTATTTTGCAGTATGACTCGCGCGCCAATGCGGCAGCCTTCACGCACGATGCAGTGCGAATGAATCAAAACCTGGTCGCTGATCTCAGCTTCGGGATAGATTGAGCAGTGGTCGAAAATCGTGACGTCGTCACCCAACTTTACCTCATCACCGACCGTGACAAAGGGGCCAATGGCCACCCTTTTGCCAATTACCGCGGATGCCGATACTACAGCAGAAGGATGAATCCCACGTGCTTGATGAAGGATAGGATAAAATAGCGCCATGGCTTCGGCGAAGGTTAGGTAAGGATTTGATGAGATGATGCCGGATTTGCCTGCAGGCACGTCATCGGCGCTGGCGGCAATAATCGCGGAAGCTGCGGTTGTCTCCAGATGGCGTTTGTACTTTCTGTTATTGAAGAATGTCAGTTCGCCAGCTTTGGCGGCTTCGATGGGCGCTAAACCTGTAATTTCAATTTTAGGATCACCGATAGTCGAGCAATTCAATCGGCTGGCAAGTTCTGCGAGTTTCATTTGATGTTGCGCTAAATCTTTAAGATCGCGGGTGAAATTGTTGATAAGTCGTTTTCAGGTGATCGTTTGTCACATGAGTATAAATTTGCGTTGTAGAAATATCGCTATGTCCAAGCATCAATTGCACAGACCGTAAATCAGCCCCGTTTGCTAACAGCACAGTCGCAAAGCTATGGCGTAGCAGGTGAGGGGTGATGTACTCGATCTTGGCTGCGGCGCCATATTGCTTAATTAGCTTCCAGAATTTCTGCCGGGATATTTCTCTTCCATAATTTTCAACGAAGAGCCGGTCTGATAGCTTGCCGTTGAGAATACTCAATCTCGCTGGGAGATACCGGGTTATAAATTGAATTGCTGAACGTCCCAATGGAACACAGCGGTACTTACTTCCCTTGCCAAGACAAGTGAGCAAACCAGAGTCAAGATCAACATCAGCGACTTTTAGGTTTACCAGCTCAGAAACCCGCAAGCCAGTTGCATAAAGAGTCTCCAGCATTGCTCGATCTCGGAGCCCTAAATCGGTTACAGTGCTTGGTTGTGCCAACAGGGCTTCAATCTCTCTTTCATTCAAAAAATGCGGCAGCGTTTGCCAGGGTTTGTGTGTCTCCAGATGCGCGGTAGGATCATTTTTTGATAATTGTTCCGCGAGCATGAATCTGTAAAACCCTCTGGTGGCCGAAATAAGCCTGGCGATGCTGGTAGGGTTAGAACCGGCATCTTTCATTTCAGCCATCAATGAAACGATGTCATTACGCTCAATTGTAAGCAGGTTTCCCCCCAACTTTTTGGCGTGTTCAATCAGCTTTTGCAAATCGCGGCGATAAGCCAGCAGGGTATTTTCCGCCAACCCTCTTTCAACGCGTAGAAGCGCAATAAATTCTTCAACCAATTTGCTATCTTCTTTCATGGGTAACCCTTTATTTGCCAGAGCTTCTGGAACATGAGTTAGTCACTGCGCTAGCTTTGCACTACGTATAACCTGCCAGTCTCCCGAAGGTTCTATCTGCAAGTTGGTAACCCTATTCTGGCGAACAATGATTGTTGCTGGATACCACAGATAAATTTGAGGAAGGTCATTCGCCAATACTTTTTGCACTTCGGAAAAGATTTGCTTGCGGCGTTCATTGGTTGCAAGAGCGGATTCGCCAAGGAGCTTATCAATCTGGGGGTTGTTATAGCGCGAACGATTTTGGCCATTAGGCGGGATAGATTTTGAGTTATACATGAAATTGAAGATATCTGTGCTCTGATTACCGCCCACTGATGTGTTAAGGTAAAGTTGAAACTCTCCTCCATTCATATCCTGCTGTAGTTTCTGCCGTTCCAAGCTTTGTAATTCAAGCTTGACGCCAATACGTCCCAACTGTGATTGAATTGCTTCTCCTATTTTCCGAGAGATCGAAAGCGTGGACGTTTTAAGCGTAAGCTTCATTCTTGGCTGTCCATCCTTTTCAACTTTCCCAGCTTCATCCAATAGCTGCCTAGCTTTTTCGCTGTTGTATGCGTAGTTCGCAATATTAGGCTCGTAGGCCCATTGCGTCACAGGTAATACGTTATTAGCCACGCGCGCCTGACCACGTAAGATATCGCGGATGATAGTTTCGCGGTCAATCGCAAACGCGAGAGCCTGCCTGATGCGAATATCCTTCAGGATAGAGTCTTGTAGGTTTATGCCCAAGTGCGTGATGTTTGTGCCATCAATAACTTCTACTTTCAGTCCCTCTGCTTTCCGTAGCCCCTCTACTGTCACTGGATCAAAGTCAGCATTGATGGCCAGATCAACTGAGCCCTTGCGCAGTTCGCTCTCGCGAGTACTGTTATCAGGAATAATTTTTATGCGCAGACGCTCGATGCTGGGCGCGCCAGCGAAATAATCGGGGTAGGACGCCAGCACTACTTCTTGATCTTCCGTAAAGCTATCAAATTTGAATGGGCCTGTTCCAACTGGCTTCTTCGCCTGTTGGTCACTTGTTCCTTCTGGGATTATTCCGACGGGGACGATCATGTTTGGCAGCCCTGGACAGGGATTCTTACACTGGAAAATAACGGTCAATGGATCGTCTTTGCTAACTTCAACAGAGGCGAGTTCCCGGGATAATTCCACTTTCTTTGCCGAGGGAAATCCCTGTGCCATCATCGTGTCGAAGGTGTATTTAACATCAAGGGCTGAGAGTTTTTGGTTGTTATGGAATTTAATATTTGGACGTAGGTGAAAAGTGAAGAGCTTGTAGTCAGGGGAAGCCTCAAATCTTTCTGCTAAATCAGGTACCGGGTCAAAGGTTTCATTCTTGCGCGTCAGGCCGTTGAAGAGTAGTTGGCGCATGCGTTCATCGGCTGAATCAGAACTCATTCGTGGATCAAATGTGCCAACGCGCTTTTCAAGCATGACTACTATCTCTCGACTGGAGCTTCCTTTGCGACACCCGGAGAGTTGACTAATTGAAAGAGTAAGAAAACAAAAGGCGAAAAAGGAAGGGAAGAGGCGATTTGGTATATTTTTCATGTTTGATAGTAAGACGAGGCAACCTGGCGATGTAGGCTACTTGCTAGAGGCTGCCGCCGCTTTTTCCCGATCTCTCTTTGCATCCAGCTCACGCGTCCATTTTTCGAAGAGGGATTGTTGTTCTGATGAAAGTATGGAACTAATCCGTTTGCGCGTTGTGTCTCGAACTGCGTTGTATTGCGGGCGCATCTGGTTGCGTAATTCCTGGGATTGCTGCCGGGAATCCGCCAGAAATTGATCTACCTGGATTCTCTGCTCTCTGGTTAGATTTATAGATCGCGTCAGATCATCAAGCGTCTCCTTGCTGGAATTATTGGGAGCGTTCGATTTACTTAGTGACTGATGAGTCACTAAGTATTGTCCGGCAGCACCTACAATAATACCTATAACGAAAGTAGCGATAATGATGAACTGTGCTTTACGCTTATTAGTGGGCATTATCCGAATCCTCATCTGATGGTAGATTAGGAGAAGAGTTAGTGCTAACAAGCTCTTCTCCCCAATTTGGATTGCTGCGGCTACCCTTATCAGAAGCGGCTTGGTCCAGAGAGCCTTCTGTCGCGAATCGTCCGCTCAGCACTAATAGAAGAATTGCCATTGCCCCGAACGCCAGCAGCCATCTCCTCGCGCCAATAATGGCCGTGTCCCAGGAGCCTGCTCTGTATTCATTGACCGCCCGGATGCGAGATTTAATACGATTGACAAGCCGTACATCATCCCATGGAGAATGCTCATTGGCGCTAGCATCTCCATAGCTGGTTACCAAGGCTCTCATTAAGCTACTAATTACCAGTTCCTGATTACATTTGGCACATGAACGCGCATGGCTCTTAATCTCGTGAGATTTAATTAGAGCAGGCGAGTAATCGTTCCTCAGTAATCTTTTTACTTCTCGACAAGTCATCGCGATATTTCTCCTATTACCCGCAACTTTCGTTCTTCGGCTTTTCTCAATCTCTGAAAGGCACGGCGCATGGAGTGCCTCGCGCGGAACGCGCGGATTTTTACCTTTGCTTCCGACCATCCGGTGAGTTGTGCTATTTCTTTGATCGAGTTGTTCTCAGCATGAAGTAGCGTTAGCACTAAGCGATCTTCGATAGAGAGATTAGAAAGAAGCTTGCTTGAAATCTCGGCGGCAATGCCTTTTTCCGCTTCATTAAAATGGGTTTCAAAAGCAGTCTGAGATAGTTTGATTTGCAACCATCCTTCTTCGTCAGTTGATAGTTCTGTAATAAGAGACTCGCTCCGCTTTTTTCGTCGCCTCAATTCGTCGTAACAGTTGTTTACTGCGATTTTAGCCAACCATTGCTCGAAGGTTGCCCCTCGCCTAAAAGTAGAAAGTGAGAAGAATGCTTTTGAGAATGTTTCTTGGACGATATCCTCAACTGTCTCGCGTGATCTAAAAAATCTTCTAGCAATTGAAAAGATGCGCCGATGATGCCTGAGCAATAATGACTCAAAAGCCATTTCATCGCCGCCAAGTGTCAGTTCTATCAATTGGTCATCCGAAGCTATTGTCGACGCAGGGAAGTGAGCAATCTCTGCATCGGTTGAGCTTAGGCTGAAGGCCGATTGGGTTATGGATTGATTCACTAACATAATTGCTGCGCCCTAAATGGGAAGCGTTGCAATGCTGCAACAATATCTTGCCTTTGCAAGGCCTGTATGTTAATTTGCCTGACAGTTCGGAAATGAACCATTCAAATTCTTAATTGAGCAAAGACATTATCTACACCAAAGTGCGTTTATGGAAGAGCAGAAGAGAGTTAGACCATTTCAACTTGATCTGAGTAGCAGTGATCCAATAATTAATGTCGCGGAATTGGGCCATTATATTAAGCGCAAGCGTGATGCTAATAGGCTTTCCTTGAGGGCGGTAGCTAAGCAGACTCAGGTTAGCGCATCAACGCTTTCGCGAATTGAAAATGGAACTGGAACCCCCGATGCACAGACTCTGGCTCGAGTAGCAAAGTGGCTGAATTTACCCTTTGAACGTGTTATCGGACTCCAGCCCCCAAATGAAAACCCAATTGTCTATTTTCCTCAAGAATCTTTACCGGACATTGTTGAGGCACATCTGAGAGCTGATAGAAAGTTGAATCCGGAGACGGCTAGAGCACTGTCTGATTTATTTCGCGTAGCATATAAGCAGTTTAGCAATAACGGTACGACACATAGCGATAATGGCTAGTTTTTGCGGAAGTAATGAGTGTGTGGATCATCTTAGCTTTCTACCTGCGGATTCGGGAAAGTTCCGCCGGTATGAACAGTTAGGGCTCCGCGTTAGATCGTTTTTTAATCTTGGGATTCACGATAAACTTGATCCACTCAAGCTAGCAAGAAGGGTTAGACTTATTGTTATCAGCTTGAAGGATGTAGCAGGTCTTTCGGATGATGTTAAGCGGCTACTTGGAAGCTCATCTCAGGCTTGGTCAGGAGGAGCGACGCCGGAACTTCCTGATGGATCACGTATCGTTATCTTAAACCCCATGCAGAGTCAGGGCCGTCAGGCAGCAACTTTGATGGAAGAAGTTTGTCATTCCATACTTGGCCATAAACATAGTCATATCACACTCGATCGTGATAGCGGTGAAAACCATAGAGACTATAATGGCTCAGTTGAGGAAGAAGCATATGCAGTCGGTGCGGCAGCCTTGGTTCCATATCGTGCATTAGCTTGTGATCTCTCTCGTGGTCAGGCAATTGAATCTATAGCCAATCATTTTGGCGTAACACGATCACTAATTAAGTACCGGATCCGCGTTCTTAATTTAACTGGTTATTATTTCTAACGACTTGATACATAATAAGTATTATCAGACTCAGCAGGCATATCTGATCTTATATTTTTAGTCCAATCTCTAATGCTACAGCGGCACCTTTCTCGAAAGATAATATTATTCCTATTTCGAGAAATCCTCCCTCTTACCCTGATTCCGTTCATTGCCCTGACACTACTGGTATTTATTCAGCAAGCTGGAAAATACTTAGCCATTATTCTTTCTTTCCATACTTCGGCACAGACAAAGTTCTTATTCCTGGCAAGCCTTATTCCGGGGATTATTGTTATCACCTTGCCGGTGGCGCTTTTGCTGGGCACCGTAATCGCTTGCAGCCGTCTTTCAGCCGATGGTGAATTAACGGCTTCTCAATCGTTAGGCATAGGCCCATCTGCCTTAGCTGCCCCATTCGCCGCAATTGGTTTATTAGGAGCAGCCTTTACTTTTTATCTTTCAGCCAATGTCGCACCGGTCGCCCTAAAAAGTTTGAAATCCGTACGAGCGAATATTCTGCTGCAAGAAGCCAATGCGCAGATTACCCCCAGTGCATTTACCAGTCGCTTTCCTGGCTTGCTGCTTTATGTCAAAGATGTGGATCCGAAAACGGGCGATTGGCTCGGTGTATTTCTAATGCAGCGAGACGATGTGAAAAAGACAGAGCGACTGCTGACGGCAGAACGTGGGCAATTACGAATCGCAGGTCCTTCGAATAATTCGCTCGAAGTCCAATTACTCCATGGATTGACTGTTGAGAAAGAATTCAAGAACACCGGTACAAATTCGCAAGCAGCATCTGCATTTGTCAGATCATCGCTAAGACCGACGGACAATAAGCCTAATGAGCCGGACGGGCTGACGCCCCCCAGTCCATTGGCCGAGATGAGTCTGCGGGATGTTGTTCGAGCTTCGAAGTCTGCGGCGACGCCCAAAGATCGTTTGCAAGCGACGGTAGAGTGGCACAAACGGTTGGCCTTCCCGTTTGCCTGCGTCACGCTGCCCTTGATCGCGTTTGTAATTGCCCTACGCGGCAAGCGGTTTTCTACCCGGCCTCGGACAGCAGTCGCGGTCATCTTTGTCGCTATGTTCTTTTATGTAATTCTGGTTTCTGGTCAGAGCCTGGCAATGTCAGGCAAAGCCCCCGCATGGTTAGGAGTATGGCTTGCGCATATGCTTTACGGTACAGTGATCGTGCATGCGTTTGCGCGAGGTATCATGCATGCAGGCGGTGTGGGCGGGGCCGGATGGAATCTTGCTGGTCTCTTTTCATCTATTATTCCAGCTTCGCGTCAAGTTTCGAAGCGTGAAGCAATGGTCAATTCTTCCCTGCTCTCGCGCGGTTCATTGCTATATATCCTTAGCCCGCTCAACCTGATCAACTATCTGCTGGTCAGCGAGATCGTCAAATATTACGCAATCGCGCTGACAGCGCTGGTCGTGACGTCAGTGGCGTTCACGCTGTTCGATTTGATCCCTTCGATTGTCAAAAGCGGAACGAGCTTTGGTTATGCAGCGTCGTATCTGGGCCACCTGACACCGCAGTTGGCCTATTACGTATCGCCCTTCGCATTGCTGGTCGCAATTTTAATGGGATGCAGCGTGTTGGCCAGGAGCAATCAACTTGTCGTCTTATTCAGTGCTGGCCAGAGCAAGCTGCGAGTTGTGACGGCGATCTTAATGGCGGTGATCGGCATCGGCACAGTACTGTGGCTGTTTTCAGATGCGCTGATTCCCTTCACCACTCGCGAGCAGGACATCCGGTATAACAAGATCAAAGGCCGCCAATTGGAACAAACAACCATCGCCTTCGGCAGAAAATGGGTAATCGGGAAAAACGACGCGATATACAGCTTCCAGCAGATTGACGCTCAAAACAGTTTGATTAACGGCTCTATCTATTACCTATCACCTAGAACACATCTGCTGGAGCGCTCATTGCATTTCAATTCAGCGGCGCAAGCGACCACCAATACTTGGCAAGCGAAAGACGGATGGGCGGAAGCTGTCAGACCGGATTTGACACTCGAGCGAAAGCCACTTGATCCGGCAGGCCAGCCCTTCATAGTGGAAGACGGCGCAGGCATCTTTAAGCGAACCGTCAACGAATCCGCTAAGATGAGTACAGGCGAACTGCAGAACTACATCCGCCAACTACGCAGCATCGGCGCTCCCACCATCGAACCACGTATTGACCTGCTCAAACGCCTGGCATTTCCCTTCTCCTGCTTGACGCTGGGAATCCTGGCCTTGCCATTTGCGCTCACTCGCCGCTCACGACGCTACAGCCCTTTGCTCAGCATTGCTGTCAGCATCGGCATCGGTCTGGTCTTCTGGTTGTTGATGACGCTATTTGAAGCAGCGGGGAAACAATCGAACTTGCCAGCAGGCGTGGCAGTGTGGGGACCGCAGATTCTGTTTCTGGCTATTGGGCTTTATCTAAACTTCAGGCAGCGGGCACACGCCTGAGAGCCTATGTAACCAATGAATTCCAAACATCTGATTTAAAGAAGGGTGAGTAAAAGCCCATCAATTTTCACCGATAGGCTTTTTTGCTTGAGGGCAAAATTTAGTTACCAGCCGCGGTACTATTTCTTCACCACGGTAATCTTTATCTCTGACGGATATTGCTTCGAGTGGTGGACGGCATTGTGCGCGACGACGCCTTGTGCTTCGTCGTAATTCTTCCCGCCCGTATTTAGGTTGCGATCGAAGCGTGGGAAGTTACTGCTTGATACCTCTAGCCTGATTCGGTGGCTTGCTTCGAAGAAGTTACTCGTCGTCATCGGTTGCAGCGTCACCTTGTAGACTTTTCCCGCCTCCATCCGCGCCTCAGGTTTATCGTATCCGTTGCGATACCTCATTCGCTGGATCGTCTCGTCCAGGTTGTAAGCACGCCCATCGGGATACACGTCAATCAACTTCACCGTGAAGTCAGTGTCTTTCGCATCGGACGACACATAGAGCGTCACCTCAATCGGGCCGCTCACTTCGGTGCCTTGTTTCAGCGGTTCAGTACTGTAAACCAGAATGTCGGGCCGCGCCTCCATCTTGCGCTGGTCGAATGCGCCGCCAGACACCGCGTTCCCAGTGCAGCAGACATTGCCGCCGTACGACGGCACAGGATTCATCGGGTCGTAGTCGAATTTATCAGGAGCATCCGCAGTAGGTGTTGCATCACTGAGCGCGCCATCGCCGCTGAGCGTATTTGCCTTCCCACCGCTCGACAGGAAGAAGCTCATCGAATGCGCGCCCGCTGGCGGCCAGGTCTCCGAGGTCTGCCACTTGTTGATGCCCATCATGTAGTAGCGCACCTTCGGCATCTTTTCGAGAACCCCATTCTGCTCGCCCTTGAGGAAGTAATCGAACCAGCCGTAGGTCAGTTCGTCATAATTCAGACGGGCGTCTCCCATACTGCGCTCTCCCACGATAGTATTTTCAGTGGCGCGTTTGTAGGCGCAATGAAGCGTCGGCGCTATCACCGCGTATTGTTGGTTGGCGATTTCAGGCCGTGCGGTTTTCCGTACGTGATTGTAGGCGGCCAAGTTTGGCCCTACCGACACGTCATACCAGGACATAAACCAGAATCCCGGCACATTGATCTTCAGGTTGTCGTGCCACAAACCGCCCTTGTACCAGGCAGGATCGTTCGGCGCGCGTTTGATCATCGCGCCGCCTGTATCAACAGGCATGTCGTCGGCGAAGATCCCGCGCGGCCCATCCACGGCTTTCATGATATCCATGACGGGCAAATGCCCCAGCGCCTTTGACCAGTCCACTGGCGGGGCTTGCTGCAACAGATCGAAAGCCTTCGACGCACGAATCAAATCCTCCTGTGACGTGTTTGGTGGAAAACTGGGCCGCACTTGATTCTGCTCGCCGTAAAGCCACGCGATGAACAGCATCTGGACTGCGCCGCCGCGATACCAATTGCCCTGTTCGTAGTACGGCCCGACACGACCGACGCCCGCACCGAAGCCTTGTGGGATCATCGCCGCGACCGCCGGATTGCCCTGCGCGGCAACTCCCATCTGCCATTCAGCGGTCGAGGAACATCCGAGTGTGCCGACCTTGCCGTTCGACCATGACTGCTTGGACATCCACGTGATGGCGTCATCGCCGTCAGTCAGCGGTGGGCCCAGGATGTCGTAATTCCCCTCTGAGAAAAAATGCCCCCGCTCGTTCATCGTTATGAACGCATAGCCACGCTTCACAGCCTCCAGTTCATTGCTCATGTCGCGCGGCGCGCCAGTGCGAACATCCCAGAAATTGAAATTGTACGGGGTGCGCACAAAAATGATGGGGTATTTCTTCGACGCGTCTTTAGGACGATAAACGTCGGCCGCCATGCGCTTGCCGTCGCGCATCGGCACCATCAGCTTGCGCTCGACAATCGCAAGCGACTGCAGTTCATTCTCAATTGAGTTACGCAGAGCAATCATTTCCGGGCTGGCCCCGCCCCGCCCCTGTCCGGAAGCCATTTGAATGACAAAAACGAATCCAACTCCGGCAAGGATCAGAGTCCAGAAAATCTTCCTTCGCATGTGTATCCTCCCAGGGAAAAGACGCCAGATGCGCGTCGGGTTTAGAGTTTATGAGGGACTTGCCAGCCTAGGACGACTAAGCCTCGTGAAAAAGTAATAATCCCGCGAGAGTAAGCCGTGAAGCCTTGCTCTCGCGGGATTGCGAAAAACATATTGGCCCGACTGCTTACGTACCCGACTGCCAACTGTTCATGTACTCGACCATCTCTGGTGTCAGTTCATCCAGCGCGACGTTCATTGCCGCCAGTTTCAGCCGGGCAATCTCGTTGTCCACTTCTTGCGGCAGGACGTGAATATCGGCGGCGAGCTTGCCTTTGTTTTTGACCAGATATTCAGCCGAGAGCGCCTGATTTGCGAAGCTCATATCCATCACGCTGGCCGGGTGGCCTTCGGCGGCGGCCAGGTTTATCAAGCGACCTTCGCCGAGCACGATGACGCTGCCGCCGTCTTTACGTGTGTACTCTTCGACGAAGGGGCGGAGCGTTTGCACGTCGTTCGAGAGCGACTTCAATCCAACCAGATTCAGTTCCAGATCGAAGTGGCCAGAGTTGCAGACAATTGCGCCGCTCTTCATCTTTGCGAAGTGCGGCGTGTCCACGACGTGGCGGTTGCCGGTGACGGTGATGAAGATGTCTCCGAGCGGCGCGGCCGTCTCCATCTGCATGACGCGGAAGCCGTCCATCGTCGCTTCCAGGGCTTTGATCGGATTGATTTCCGTGACGATGACGTTGGCACCCATTCCACGAGCGCGCATTGCCACGCCCTTACCGCACCATCCATAACCAACAACAACAATTGCCTTGCCTGCAAGCAAGATGTTAGTCGCGCGGATCACGCCATCAAGCGTGCTCTGGCCCGTGCCATAGCGGTTATCGAAGAAATGCTTGGTTTGCGCATCGTTCACCGCGATGGCGGGAAAGGTCAGCACGCCATCGCGCAACATTGCTCTCAGCCTAACGATGCCGGTGGTTGTTTCTTCGGTGGTACCGATGATGTCTTTGATCAACTCCGGCTTGTCCTTAATCATCGTCGCAACGACGTCCGAACCGTCATCAATAATCAACTGCGGTTTGTGGCCGAGCGCAGTGTGAACATGGCTGACGTATGTTTCGATTGACTCACCCTTGATCGCGTAGACCGAAATGCCGTAATGCTTAACCAGAGCGGCGGCGACGTCGTCTTGCGTACTGAGCGGGTTGGACGCGATCAGAACCGCATCAGCGCCGCCAGCTTTGAGCGCACGGGCCAAGTTGGCGGTTTCCGACGTCACATGCGCGCAAGCGATCAGGCGCAAACCTTCCAGCGGCTTCTCTTTGGCAAAACGCTCGCGAATCATTCGCAGTACGGGCATTTCGCGCTCAGCCCATTCAATACGCTTCTTGCCTTCATCGGCCAAGTTGATGTCTTTGATTTCGTAACGAACTTCTTTTGTAGCTTCCACAATAATTCCCTCTTCAATTTACCTCACCACGAAAAACACAAACCACACAAAAATTCTCTCGGCAAATCTCTAAATCTCTTTTGTGTGGTTTGTGTTTTTCGTGGTGAGTGGTGTTTCTCTCTAACTCAGGCCTGCGTCCGTGCGCAGGCGGTCGGCTTTGTCCGTGCGCTCCCAGCTAAAGCCTTCTTCATTGCGTCCAAAGTGGCCGAACGCCGCTGTCTTTTGATAGATCGGACGACGCAGATCAAGTGTTTCGATGATGCCTTTGGGCGTCAGGTTGAAGTTTGCGCGAACGATGTCAGACAGTTTGTCTTCGTCAATCTTCGCCGTGCCGAAGCAATCAACATAGACCGAAACCGGCTCAGCCACGCCAATGGCATACGCCAACTGCACCTGGCAGCGATCCGCGATGCCAGCGGCCACAATATTTTTGGCAATGTAACGTGCCATGTAACAGGCCGAACGATCAACCTTTGTCGGGTCTTTGCCGGAAAACGCGCCGCCGCCATGCGGAGCAGCGCCGCCGTAAGTATCCACAATGATCTTGCGGCCAGTCAGTCCGGTGTCGCCTTGTGGGCCGCCGGTAACAAAGCGGCCAGTTGGATTCACATAGTATTTAGTATTGGCGTCCAGCAGGTTTGCCGGGATGGTAGGCTTGATGACTTTATCAATTACATCTTCGCGAATCTGTTCGATTGTCACATCAGGGCCGTGCTGCGAAGAGATGACGACTGCATCCACGCGCACAGGCTTGCCATCGTTATATTCAACCGTAACCTGAGATTTGCCGTCAGCGCGCAGATAATCAAGCGTGCCGTCGCGGCGAACATCGCTCAGTTTGCGCACAAGTTGATGCGCCAATTGAATGGGCAGCGGCATCAATTCCGCCGTCTCGTTGCTGGCGTAACCGAACATCAATCCCTGGTCGCCAGCGCCGCCTGTGTCCACGCCCATCGCGATGTCAGGCGATTGCGTATTGATCGCTGAAATGACTGAGCACGTATCGCAATCAAAACCGTAAGCGGCGTTATCGTAGCCAATGTGGCGAACGGTTTCGCGCACAACCTTCTGATAATCCACGCGCGCCGTCGTCGTGATTTCACCACTGATAATGATCAAGCCGGTCGTCGCCAACGTTTCGCAGGCGACGCGCCCGTGTGGGTCTTCCGCCAATACCGCATCCAAAATTGCATCCGAGATTTGATCGCAAATCTTGTCGGGATGCCCCTCTGTCACGGACTCAGAGGTGAATAGAAATCTGCCGTGTTGTTTCACTTAGTTTCTCCTCAATGAAATTTTCAGGAATTTGCCCAAATAAGCTGAATAAGTATGGATTGAGCGCTTATGAGGGCGTTCAAAGTCGCAAAGAATCGCATTCGCAACCTAAGCTGTCAAGCGATGGCAGATTTGTGAATCGTGCGAATCCTAGCCCTCATGACTCTCTTGCTTCGGGGGATTTCACGTTGACAATCCACGCTTTCGTCAGTATTTTTGGCTTGACCAATTCTCAAACTTTGCAGGCAATCAATAACATCAACATCAACATCAACATCAACATCACATGAATCGTTCCACCGATATTCCATTCGCAGTTCAACCGTCTCAAGCATCGGGCGTGGCAGTCGGCTGGATGATGGCGTGTTGTTGTTGTCTTAAAGAAACCAAGTGGAATTGGTCGCTAACGCATAGCATCACGCAAGATTGAGATGCGGCAAAGATTTAGAAAAAAGCGCCCCGGTTCCAAATAGACAGGAACCGGGGCGCTTTTACTTTGCGCACTGAGCACTGACGACATTCAGGAGAATCATGAACGCGACTTCAACAATGGCAGCAGAATCAACTTCCCAATCTAGCCTCCAACCTGGCTCTCAATCTCTCTCCGGCACGATTGAGGATGAACTGGCGCTTTACCAAAAGCAGATCAAAAAGTATCGCGCGGGTGAGTTGGGCGAAACCAAGATGCAGAAGTTCCGCCTGCAGTTCGGCACCTACGCTCAGCGGCAAGAGGGCGTACAGATGCAGCGCATCAAAATTCCAGGTGGATATTTAAGCGCAGATCAATTGACGCGGTTGGCCGACACCGCTGACCGCTATGCCAGCGGCTTTATACACTTCACCACCCGCGAAGACGCACAGCTTTACTATCTGCAACTGGAAGACGCTCCCGCATTGCTGCGTGAATTGGCCGAAGTTGGCATCACCACGCGCGAAGCCTGCGGCAACACCGTTCGCAACATCACCGCCTGTTATCGCGCCGGAGTCTCACATACTGAAGCCTTCAACGTTTATCCTTACGCGCAGGCATTGTTCCAGTACTTCGTACGCAACAAGTTTAACCAGAACATGGGCCGCAAAGTGAAGATCGCTTTCGAAGGCTGCGCGGACGATCACTCCGCACTAGCCTTCCATGAT
>JBDSAM010000506.1:0-7231 GCA_039922135.1 Blastocatellia bacterium | reverse complement strand
CCCAGGTGATTGTGCGCCCAACGACCGGGGCAGACACGCAGGTCTGCCCCTACCATAAGCGCAAGTGAAAGCCGGCTAGAAGACCAGCTTCAATCCGAACTGGATCTGGCGTGAATCTATCTTCGTGCTGGTAATCACGCCGTAGGTTGACGTGCGCAGCGTATTGCCGGGCGGGTTCCAGATCGGGTGATTCGGCAGGTTGAAGGCTTCGGTGCGAAACTCCAGGTACTTCGATTCGGTGAAGTAGAACTTCTTGTTGAGCGAAGCATCGACGCTGATGATGCCGGGGCCGATGACCGAACTGCGCCCCGTGTTGCCGTAGCGATACTGCGTGCCGCCCGGCAGCCGATCCACATAAGCATCGGTGTTGTAGAAGCGTGTGCGCGTTTGCTGGCTGCGCGGCAGGTTGGGATTGGCTCCCGTCGAATCTGGGTAACACGAGCCGCCGCCGTTTTGAATCGTTCCTCCACCACAATAAACCGTGAAGGGGAAGCCGTCCTGCAAGGTCAGAATCCCGCCCAATTGCCAGCCGCCAAGCGCGAGGTCAACCGCCCGGCCACTTGCGCCAAGCCATCGTTTGCCTTTGCCAACGGGAATCTCCCAAAGCCACGAAGACGTCCAGCGTCGCCGGAAGTCGAAGGTAGAAAGGCCGCGCTCGAGTTCCAGATTGTAGTTGTTCGATGGAGTCAGGCTGTCGCCATCCGTCGTGCGGATGCCGCTGCCGTTATCAATTGACTTGCCCCAGGCGAACGAACTCAGGAACGTCAGGCCGTATGACAGGCGCTGCTGCGCTTTCAGATAAAGCGCGTGGTAACTGGAATGGCTTGGCGCGTTCATCACCTGGAAGCTGCCGAATTTGGGGAATGGGCGCGCGTTGTTGGTGTTGGCCTGCGTGCTCGGCTCAGGGTTGTTGTAACTCTGCAAGCGACGCAGGTGTACGCCCACGCTGCCGAAGTAGGTGGCTTCAAAGGTCAGGTTGTTTGTCACCTGGCGCTGCCCGCCCAATGACCATTGCGCGACGTAGCTGGACGGCTCGTCGAACTGATTGATCAGAATGAAAGTCGGCGCGCCGGTGCGCACGAAGGGTTGATCGAAGCTCAAGTTCGGACGGAAGCTCTCCGCCGGTTCGTTGCGGCGAATGGTGAAAGGCGCGTTGCGGACGATGTCGAAGGTCGCGTTGCCGATGTCGCGGACGTAGTAAATCCCAGCGCCCGCGCGCAGCACGGTCTTCGAATTGATCTGATAGGCCAGCCCCAGGCGCGGCGCGAAATCGTTCAGGTCGTTGCGATAGGCCCGGCTGCCGAAGCGCCCGTCGCGCACGTACTGCACGTTCGAGGCGAGGCGAAAGGCCGGGTTGTTTTCATAAGGGTCGCCCGTGCCGGCGCGCACGTAGATCGGCTCAGCCGAATTGTCCCAGCGAAAATCAATGTTGACGATGGAATCGAACTTGTCGCGGAACGGCTGGTCGTTTTCCCAGCGCAGGCCGTAGTTGAGCGTCAGTTTGGGCGTGATCTTCCAATTGTCCTGCGCATAAAGCGCGAAGTAGCTGGAACGGAAGTTGGCGATGGGAGCGCCGATTTGCGCTTCGGAATTATTGAAGGCACCGAGCAGAAAGTCCGCCACAGCCGAACCTCCACGCGCACCTGCGGCTGCCAGTGGTTGTTGAGTGTAGCGTCCGTCAAAGCTGAAGCGTCCGCGTGTGACCACGCCGCCAATCTGGTTGTAGCGCACGCGCCTTACTTCGCCGCCGAACTTGAAGGAGTGCTTGCCCACCGTCCACGAGAAGTTATCCACGAACTGAATGGTCGTGTCGTAGTTGATGAACGGCGCGTCGCTCTCTTCACCAAAACCGCTCAGGCCGGTGATGGTCAGGTTCGGCACGCCCCAATAAAGCGGGTTGTCGGTCGGCAGATTGATGCCGAGTTCCTTGACCACGTTTTGCACACCGGCGCGCGGCGAGATATGGCCGTTCTGCAAACGCGACAGACCGAAACGCGCATCGTTGACTTTGTTCGATCCGAAGGTGCGCGTGTTGGTCAGCACGCCCTGGCCGACATTAGTGTCGGTGGTGATGCCCTGATTCGGTATCGGGTAAGGGTCGTAGCCGAGTTCGTGCGAGATGCTGTGGCGGAAAAACCACGACGATTTCTGGCTTTCGATGAAATCAATCCGGTAGGTGTACTGGTCGGCATTAACGCGGCGGCCTTCGTCGTTGAGATAGTTCGAGGCGCGCACCTGCTGCTGCGCGAGCGGGAAGAAGGCAAGCAGTTTGCGCGAAACCGGATTGATGCGATTGTCCGGGATGCGATTATTCAGGAACGGCGTCGGCGCTTGAATGACGTTGCCTGCGGCGTCGAAGACGCGCGTGGCTGGATCGTAGATCGTCACGCCGCTATTGGAAAAATCGCCGTTGCGTTCGGCGGTGAGCGGCACGCTGATGAGATTGGTCAGCGCCTTACGTTCGCGTAAGCCTTCCCAATTGAACAAAAAGAAGAGCCGATTATGGCCATCGTAAAGCTTCGGTATGGTGACAGGGCCACCAACCGTTAAGCCGTATTGATTACGCTTGAAAGGCGGAATGGGCGCGGGTGCCGGCTTGTCGAAAAAGTTCTTGGCGTCGAGCGCCGAATTGCGCAGAAACTCGAAGGCAGTGCCGTGCAGTTGATTCGTTCCCGATTTGGTCGAGACATTGATCTGGGCGATAGCGCGTCCGTACTCGGCGTCGAATAATCCCGATTCGACCTTGAACTCCTGAATCGCGTCAATCGAAGGCAGCAGCATGTAGCTATTGAAATTGAGGTCGGTGTTTTCAACGCCGTCCAGCGAATAGTGATTGTAATGGATGCGCTGTCCGCTGACGTTCAGCGCAAAGCTGTTGCGTTGGCCGCCCATGCGCTGTTTGCCCTGACTGGACGAAGGGCCATTGGTGGTTGCGCCCGGAATGAGCGATGCCAGTTGCAGGTAGTTGCGCCCGTTCAAAGGCAATTCAACGACGCTGCGGTTTTCGATGACCGTGCCGATGGAAGCGTTCTCGCTCTGCAAGATCGGCGCGCCACCCGCAATCTCGACGGTGTTGCTCACTTCGCCAACCTCTAAATTCAAGTCAATGCGATTGGCACTGCCGACCAGGACTTCAATGTTCTTGCGCTCAATACTGCGGAATCCCTGGCGTTCGACGCGCAGGTTGTAAACGCCGGGCGGCAGAGCAGGAAAAGCATAAAGTCCCGCTTCATTGGTTTGCACCTCACGAACGGCGTTGGTGGATGGGTTGGTCAGCATGACCTTGACGCCAGAGACAACTGATCCGGCGGAATCATTGACGACTCCGCTGATTTCGCCTGAGGGGGTCTGGGCACTGACCGGGCACAGCAAAACAAATAGCAGCAGACAAGCTGTGGCAAAGCGTGGAAGCATCGGAAAAACCTCCTATTGAATTTGTGGTTGGTATTTGACTACTTGCGACGAGCGGATAATTAGCACATTCAGTTACCAAACGACAGAGTAACTTGACAGTCGGCTTTGGCAAGTGGTGCGGGTAAAGAACCCGCACCACACTTTGCGTAAGTCCTATTCTCTCAACTCAAAACACGCAGCAAGACGCCGATTTGTTTTGTCGTCGGATGCGCAGTGATTTCTTTCAGTGCGGCT
The DNA here is from genome assembly GCA_039922135.1 of Blastocatellia bacterium. GTDB lineage: Bacteria > Acidobacteriota > Blastocatellia > RBC074 > RBC074 > RBC074. The sequence goes on along the minus strand of JBDSAM010000506.1, from coordinate 3,583 downwards.
TGAAGCTGTTTTTCCTTAACTCGATGAGTCAGCAGGACGATGGTGGCCGTTCCGTCTTCTGTCACTCCGCGCTGAGTGAAGCTGTGCAAACTGACTCCGTGATTGCCGAACGCCTGGCCCAAATGACCAATGACGCCGGGCGAATCGTGCGTTTCCAGGCGGATGTAATACCCATTCTCCGATTCCTCAATCGGTACCACCTCGGTAACCTTTGAACTGATTGGCAGTTGAAAGTATTGCGCGAAGTCAGGCAGCTTGATGGCGCTGGCAATGTTGATGACGTCACCGACAACGGCGCTGGCTGTTGGATAACGCCCAGCGCCCGGCCCCATCAGCATAATTTCGCCGACGGCGCTGCCACTGATGAAAATGGCGTTATTGACGCCGTCCACCCCGGCAAGTGGGTGACCAATCGGAATCAACATCGGATGCACACGCACGTCCAACCCCTGGTTTTCGCCCTCGCCGCGCTGCGCCAGGCCAATCATCTTAATGCGATAGCCAAATTCGCGCGCCAGCTTAATGTCCAAATCGCTGATCTCTGTAATGCCCTGACGGTAAACCTTGTCTACTTCAATCGGCGCTTGGAAGGCGAGCGAGGAAAGGATGGTGATCTTGTAAACCACGTCGCGGCCTTCGATGTCATCCGATGGATCGGCTTCGGCGTACCCGGCGGCCTGCGCTTCAGCCAGCGCGTCGGCAAAGGTCTTCTGCTCGCGCTCCATCTTGGTCAGGATGTAATTGGTCGTGCCGTTGACGATGCCCGCAACGCGCGAAACACGGTTGGCCTGCAATCCACGCTGCAAGGTCGAAATCAGCGGGATGCCGCCGCCGACAGCCGCTTCAAAAAAGATCGTCACGTTGTGCTGATTGGCCAGCGCGAACAGTTCCGGGCCATGTTTGGCGATCATTTCCTTGTTGGCTGTGACAATGTGCTTACCGTTGATTATGGCACGCTTGACTACTTCGTAAGCTGGATCAATTCCGCCCGCGACTTCGACTAGAATTTCGATGCTGGGGTCATCGGCCAGCTTGAACGGATCCTGATTCAATTCAAATTGCGAAAAATCCAGATCGCGCGACTTGCCCAGATCGCGCACAGAGATGGCGCGGATATCGAATTGCGGATTGTCGCGCAACAGCGCCACGACGCCAGTCCCCACCGTGCCCAAACCAAAAATGCCAAGGGTTGTTTTCGTACTCATGGATGAACTTCAGTTGATAGATTCAAAGTAGGTTGAGAAAGAAGCCGAAGCTTAACTGCCGATTCCGCCGTATGCAATCAGACAGTTGTAAAGCTTAGTCAGATGCTAAGCTGCAAGCCATATGTGGCGATTCGTTCAGGCGATGTTGCCAATTCAGTGTAGATTGACAGTCTGAGTTATGGTCGGCTACTTTGAATGGCGGAAGATCAAATCAATTCTGGGGAAGACAATGAGGACACTTTTCGAAGATACGAACGTGAGCGCCGAGCTTGAAGAAGCCAAGGGCGGAAGCAATAAATACTTGCTGTTGATCTTGTGGTGTGTGGCCATCGCCTTTCTGGCGGGCACCTGGAGCGTGTTTCGCTGGACCACCAACCGCCCCGCGCCGCCGCCGCCGCCGCCGCCGGTTTCACTGACGGACCTGAAGCAGGTCAGCACGGCCTTTTCGCAATTCAATACCTTGGCTCGTGAAGGCAAATGGACGGAAGCGGAAGCGATGCTTTCGACCACCGCGCGACAGCAATTGACCGCCGAAAATAAAACGCTGCGCGAAAGCCTACTGGGCAAACTCAAGGATTGGAAGTTGACTTCCGCTGAACCCACGCCGAGCGTGGACAGCAGCGACCCGAACACTTTCCGCCAGGACTTCGTCTTCAACTTCACCGACGAAGGATTCACCAAGGTCGAAACCAAGATCATCATGCTGGGGCTGATCATCGAAAATGGAAAACTCGCCCTCAACAGTTGGGGCGATCCGAAACAGCCAGACAAGAAAGGCGAAAAGAAAGCCGATGCCAATAAGGCTTGAGCTGAGGAGGCCGAAGTAATGCTAAGAGTAACTGTCGCTTTGATTCTGTGTTTCGCATTTGCAGGCGTCTACTTTGCGCAAACGTCTAAGCAAGCACAGAAGACCAATTCAAAAGCCGAAGAAGGCAAAAACAAAACGAAAGTGGAGAAGGTTGTGAAGACTGAAGAAGAATGGAAGAAGCAGTTGACGCCAACGCAGTTTTATGTCGCGCGCCAGAAAGGCACCGAACGCGCATTCACCGGCGAATACTGGGACAATCACGAAGACGGCGTCTACGTTTGTGTTTGCTGCGGGCAGGAACTATTCAGTTCAAAACAAAAGTTTGAGTCCGGCACCGGCTGGCCCAGCTTCTGGCAACCCGCAGTCAGAGCCAATGTCACCGATCATGAAGATACCAGCTTTGGAATGCGCCGCGTTGAAGTGCTGTGCAGCCGCTGCGACGCCCATCTGGGCCACGTGTTTGACGACGGGCCGAAACCGACGGGCCTGCGTTATTGCATCAATTCAGCGGCATTGAAATTCGTCAAGAAATAACTCCAGTTACGGAACCGGGAGCGGTAGCGACCAGGTGCATCCGATGTCACTTAGCTTGGATGACCCAGTCGCTACTGCTCCCGGTTCCGTAACAATTAAAGTGCGCTCCCCCACGGTCGTACTCACCCGGCTGGCACAAGTACTCGAAACCACCTTTTACGAAGGAGTACGAATGCCGCAATCAAGAAGAAACTTTCTACAGGGATCGCTCTGCGCTGCTGGCGCAATGGCTGCTTCATCATTGCTGAATGATCTGAGCAAGGTCGCCGCCGCCACACCAACAAGCTGGACGCAGGCCAACGATTACAAAGCGCTGGTCTGCGTCTTTCTGTTTGGCGGCAACGATGGCGACAACACTGTGATTCCGTACAGCACCGCTGACTACAATGCCTACGCTACGGCGCGCAGCACTTTGGCCATCCCGCGCGCGCAGCTTTTGCCGGTTACGCCTGCCCACACGGACGGCCGCAGTTGGTCATTGCATCCCAGCCTGCCGGAACTGCAAACGCTCTTTGCGCAAAAGAAGCTGGCAGTTGTGGCCAATACGGGTGTGCTGCTGGCGCCGACAACTCGGCAGCAATATTTGAATGAGAGCGTGCCACTGCCGCCTCAACTGTTTTCGCACAGCGATCAGCAGTCGCACTGGCAAACTTCGTGGCCGGATCAATTTGTGCGCACAGGGTGGGGCGGGCGAATGGCTGACACGGTCAATGCGCTGAACCCGGCTTCGCCGATCTCGATGTCCATTTCGCTGACCGGCAGCAACCTATTTCAGGTCGGCAACCAAATCTTCCCGTACATGGTCTCGCCACAGGGCGCGATTGATCTGTGGTATTACAACGAAGCTTGGGGCAATCCGGAAACCATCGTCACCAAAGCGATGGTTGAAGCGAGCTATGCAAACCTGTTTGAAAAATCCTATGGCGAGACGTTCAAACGCGCGATTGAAAATTCGCAGCGTCTGGGCGCGGCGCTGCAGAAGGCTCCGGCGACCACCACGGTCTTTCCCAAAGATATCAGGCTGGCGGACCAATTG
>JBDSAM010000505.1:0-14757 GCA_039922135.1 Blastocatellia bacterium | reverse complement strand
CGGCCATTGGCGCAGCGCTGCTGACTTCTTTCATTTTGACATCAGGGTTGGTGGCTGTCGGATCTGTGGCCGAAAGATCTCCGCGCGCGCGGTTGTGGCTGGCCCAAACATTCACCTCTGCATTGCTTCCAGTCACGATTGCACTGTTGAGCTTGCTATTGACGATTCTGCTCTTTGGATTGATCTATCGGATTATGCCGAACACAAAGGTGCGTGTGATTGAGATTGCGCCCGGCGCTGTCATCGCGGGCGTGTTGTGGGAAGCGACCAAATATGCCTTCGGCTGGCTGCTGCCGTATTTTCATTATGATTTGCTCTATGGCTCAATCGGCGCGGCGGTGGCGCTGCTTACCTGGAGCTATGTTTCCACCTTGATTATGTTCTTCGGCGCGCAATTAAGCTCGGTACTGCACTGCCAGCATCAGGCTACTGCCCAAGGGGCCAATGCACCGACTGAATGCTGACGATGCATATTTCCGAATTTAACTTTGAACTTCCGGATGAATTGATCGCGCAACAGCCGAATGAACCGCGCGATGCTTCGCGCATGCTGGTGGTGGATCGAAAGACTCAAAGCTTCCGCGACGGCGCATTCACGGAATTCCCGTCATTCTTCGAATCGGGCGATGTCATTGTGCTGAACAACACTCGCGTCTTCCCTGCCCGTTTGCTTGGCCATCGCGTCGTGAATGGGGAACGCGGCGCGCAGGTCGAAGCCTTACTGGTCAGGAAACTGGCCGATACAAACGAATGGGAAGTGCTAGCCAAGCCGGGCCGCGTGTTGAAAGAAGGCACAATCATTGAATTCGGCAATGGGGAATTCGGCAATGGGGAATTCGGCGCCACGAAGCCTGGCAATGGGCAATTGCGAGGCGTAGTGACAGCGATCCTTGAAGAAGGAAGGCGGCAAATTCGATTTGAATGCGATGGTGATTTTGACCGGATCCTGGATGAGATTGGCAATACGCCTTTGCCTCCTTACATTCAACGTGCGTATAACGAAGAGCAGCGATTGGACGAACCACGCTACCAAACTGTCTTCGCCAAAGAGCGCGGAGCTATTGCCGCGCCAACTGCCGGTCTGCACTTTACGCCGCGCATCTTTGACGAACTATGCTCGCGCGGAGTTCAGATTGCCGAAATCACGCATCACGTCGGTTACGGGACCTTTCAACCTGTCCGCGTCGAGCAAATCGAAGAACACCGGATCGCTGCTGAAAGTTATAGGATCAGCGAAGCCGCCGCCACCGCAATCAACACGGCCAAACAATCAGGCAAACGCATCATCGCCGTTGGCACAACTTCTGTCCGGGCATTGGAAAGCGCGACGAATGAAGACGGTACAGTTCGCGACGAATGTTGCAGTACAGAATTGTTCATTTATCCAGGCTATGCTTTCCGTACGGTGGATGCGTTGCTGACCAATTTCCATCTGCCGCAATCATCACTGCTGATGTTGGTGTCGGCCTTCTTAAACAAAGAGTTGATCCTGCGCGCCTATCGCCACGCCGTCAAAGGGCGCTATCGTTTTTACAGCTACGGCGATTGTATGTTGGTGATTTAGTCCGCTCCCATGCAAGCTATTAATCACAACTACTACTCCAGAGCATTCAAAGGACTGATGCGTCCGCTGGCGCTATCAGACCTGAATGAACTGTATCAGTTGGACATGCGTTGCTTTATGGATGGCGAAGCATACGAGCGCGAGACATTCAAGTTCTTGCTCAATAATCCCAAAGCTATTGCCCGCCAGATTCGGTCTGATTGTAACGAGATGGCCGCATTCGGTATTGGCGTAATTGAAGATAACGGCATCGGCCATATCACCACGGTAGGGGTTGCTCCAGAATATCGCCGCCGGGGATTGGCAAGACTGACCCTGCACGAAATCGAGCGCAGTTTTGCCGCGCGTTCCGTAACAACAATTCGCCTAGAAGTAAGGGTCAACAACCAAGCGGCGCAACAACTCTATGAACAAATCGGATATGTCATCATTCAGCGAATGGGCAAGTATTACTCCAACGGCGATGATGGCTATTTGATGGTTAAGTCTTTAGAAACATTTGATTAGCAACTTAGCTAGCATCCTAAATCGCTTGTAAACTTCTTGACCGGGACTTTTCCTGGACAATTGCTCTGCGAAAAAAAAGTTCTTCTCCCTTTTTGACGGAAAAAGTATGATTCAACAATGAGTTAGCCAGCCAAACCCGTATCCATAACCGGCGATTTTCTAATTCCCTGCTCAATTCAGACCAATCCGGAGTTTGACAACATTCCGCTAATAGGTTATAAAACAGTCACTTAGCAACACGGATGCGGAGTGTTCAAGGTTTCAATCCTATTTTATAGAAGGGAATTCGTATGAGGGAAATACTCTCTAAGCGACCCAGAGTAATAGCGAAGGCAACGGCAAAAACCGCCAAGAATATTGCGGTAGGCGCGAAAGCAAAGCCGCGCTCTACGCCGAAGCCTAAGCTGTCCTCTGTTTCTAAACCACCAGTTCACGCGGCGGCCAAAACGAAGAGTGTTACAACCAAGGCGTCAACACCAACTAAGAGACTGACCGTTGCCAAAAAATCTGTCGCAAAACCGGATAAACCTACGATCAAGAAGAATACGCCCGCTAAAATTGTGGCCAAACGCAACGATTCTCCGGTGAAAGCGAAACCTGCCAAAATCAAAGAGACGACGGTTAAGGCTAAAGTTAAAGTCAAAGCGCCGAATCGAGTCGCGTTATCTGGCAAACCCACGCCAAGCCCGAAAGTGCGTGTTCAACCAGCAGCCCGTATTCAATCAGGCAAGAGGGCAGGCAAGACGGCAGGCAAGACGGCTGGCAAAACGATCGCAAAGGCCAAGCGTAGGCCTGCACCGCCGATTCCGGTTGCGCTTCCGCCCATGCCAGAGCCTCTGCGCCGTTCAGTGACATCCGGCGCGTTGCGTGCATTCGAACACGCAGTGCGCGTCTTCAACCGCCGCCATTTTGAAGAAGCCAAGTCGCTGTTTGATGCGTTGCTATCGAAGTTTCCGGTCGAGGTTGAACTGAATGCTCGTGCTCAAATGTACATTCAGGTTTGCAGCCAGAAGCTGGCACATGTTGAAACCTCGCCGCGCAATGCCGACGAACTTTACGACCACGGGGTTTATGCGCTGAATATCGGCGACTTTACGCAGGCTAAGACCTTTTTTGAAAAAGCGCTGCGGCTGAAACCGGATGAAGCCCACCTGCTTTATTCGCTGGCTGCAACACACGCGCAAACTGGATCAATGGATCAGGCGCTTGATTACCTGAAACGTACAATCACGGTTCAACCGCGTTACCGATTCCAGGCATTGAATGATTCAGACTTTTCCGGCCTGCGCGAAAACAAACAATTTCGGGAATTGATTGGCTTAGCATCTCCTTTCGATCTGCTGCAATCGCGCCGGTAAAACTGATGGCAAATAAAAATACAGAAGCCCGCGAATCATTCTCTGATTCGCGGGCTTCTGTATTTTTGGAAGCGGTCGCCGTCGGCAGTGACTCTGCCGAAAGAAAGAAGCATTTCTTACCCACAGGCTAATATCCCATGCCGCCTCCGCCAGTGGGCATCGCCGCAGATGCGTTGTCATCAGGATAGTCTGAAATCATGACCTCAGTGGTAAGCAGCAAGCCCGCGATAGATGCCGCGTTTTGCAGCGCCGTGCGTGTGACCTTGGCCGGATCAATCACGCCCGCTGCAATCATATCTTCAAATTCTTCGGTTAATGCGTTGAAGCCAATGTTTTCGTTCTTTTCGGCGCGGACGCGCGCGACGATAATCGAGCCTTCCTTACCGGCGTTTTGCACGATTAACCGCAACGGCTCTTCCAATGCGCGTTTGACGATATTGACGCCAATCTGTTCATCCGCGTCGCCTTCATCGTCTTTGTAAATCTTGAACTTCTCCAAGACTTTGGCGGCACGCACGTACGCGACGCCTCCGCCTGGCACGATGCCTTCTTCGACGGCAGCACGCGTGGCGTTCATTGCGTCTTCAACCCGCGCCTTTTTCTCCTTCATCTCCATCTCAGTGGCTGCGCCGACTTTGATTATGGCGACGCCGCCAACCAGCTTGGCCAATCGCTCCTGCAACTTCTCTCGGTCGTATTCCGATGTGGTGTCTTCTACCTGGACGCGCAATGTTTTCACGCGGCCTTCGATCTCACTTGGCTTGCCGTTCCCTTCTACAATGACCGTCTTGTCTTTATCAATCATGATCTTCTTAGCGCGGCCCAGATCTTCCAGTGTGACCTTTTTAAGATCAACGCCCAGGTCTTCACTGATGACTTGGCCGCCGGTCAGTATTGCTAGGTCTTCCAGCATCGCTTTGCGACGATCTCCAAAACCCGGCGCTTTGACGGCGGCCACATTGAGCGTGCCACGCAACTTGTTGACGACCAGCGTTGCCAGCGCTTCGCCTTCGATATCCTCCGCGATGATCAACAGCGGCTGGCGTTTCTCAGCGACTTGTTGGAGCAAAGGCAGGAGTTCATTCATCGAATGAATCTTCTTTTCGTGAAGCAGAATTAGGGCATCATCCAGCACTGCTTCCATTCGCTCAGGATCGGTGACGAAATACGGGCTGAGATAGCCGCGATCAAATTGCATCCCTTCGACGAATTCCAGTGAAGTTTCCATCGTCTGCGCCCCTTCAACTGTGATCACTCCGTCTTTACCGACTTTCTCCATGGCTGTCGCGATGATCTTGCCGATCGCGACATCGCCGTTGGCGGAGATTGTGCCAATCTGAGCGATGGCTTCACCCGTGACAGGCTTCGATAGGCGGGTAATCTCTTTCAACGCTCGCGTGACGGCCTTATCAATGCCACGCCTTAAGGCCATCGGGTTTGCGCCTGCCGCCACTGTCTTGACGCCTTCGCGGAAGATTGCTTGCGCCAGCACAGTAGCAGTAGTCGTTCCGTCGCCCGCCACGTCAGAAGTTTTCGATGCGACCTCGCGCACCATCTGCGCGCCCATGTTTTCCAGCGGGTCTTCCAATTCGATCTCTTTCGCCACGGTCACGCCGTCTTTGGTGATCGTCGGCGAGCCATATTTTTTATCAATCACGACATTGCGCCCTTTTGGGCCGAGCGTGATTTTGACTGTGTCGGCCAGTTGATTGACGCCGCGTAAAATCGCGGCGCGCGATTCCGTCCCATAAATTACCTGCTTTGCCATATCGTTCTCTTTTTCTTCTTCGATGTTGATTGTGGTGGCCGCTCTTTAGAAAGAACCGCCGATGTTGATACTGACCTTAATCATTTTGCCCTTCTGGGCTTGATTTGGACACAACGATTTCCAAGGCGGTGGGATCGGACTTGCCATTCACCGCCAACTGGCGCAACCGGCTTGAAGCAACCGGGTTCCCATCTTTATTCTGATTTGCTTCCGTGGTTACGTGCTCCAATGGCTTTTCCAATTCTCGACTATGCTTCCGCTGAAGCAGTTTCGCCTGGTGTTGCCGGTTCGTCCTAGCCTTGTCACCATTTCTTTTTGACATTGTTCTCCTTTGTCCGCTTACGCCTGGTTCAATCAGCAGCTAATCTGCCGTTCCGTTCCCTAATCCCCTGAAAGAACCACGCTTTTTTGAATATGCCGCGAGTGTGCGGAAACACTCACATAGGGCAGTCCCAATGAATGTTTTGCGGCGACCTGAGTAATTTCCAGACAATTGAAACTATTCGATTTCGTTTTCGCGATGACCTGTTTGATCGCCTTGCGGGTAGTCTTTTTTTCGTCACTGCCAAAGACATTCGCTTCAATAGCACCGTCGAGGTAGATAAAGTTCCAACCTGCCTTACTGATGATTTGATCGAATCCTTTACTATCGAGGTTTTTGACCAGTCGCCACCCATAAGCATACGGCTCGCTTTCGAGCATCAAAGACTCCGGTAGAATGGCACCCTCCGCGATCAGTATGGTCCCTAGTTTGATTATTTCTTCCATCGCTGCTTCCTTTAGTGATCGCTATCAGATAGAGATAGCACTTATCTGTAGATTCTAAATTCCAAATGGATGATCTGTCAGGCAGGGATAAATTGCTGTTCAATATTGAACCCTCTAAAAATAGAGGCGGGCGGCCTAGGCAATTTGTGTGAGGTAGGCACTGAGCTTCTTTTCTTTGATAACCAGGAAGTGATCTTCATTCGTCTCGATTAGCCCCAGGTTACGAAAGCGCTGCATAAACACGCTGATTCGGGGCCTTGTCGTGCCCACCATCTCCGACAATTCTTCATGCGAAATCTTCGGTTCGATGCGAATGCTGTGCGGGTCTTTCTTACCCATGGTTCGCGCCAGCCTTAATAGTGTCTTACCCAGGCGTTGTTCGCTATCCACCGTCACTAGATCGGCAATGACCTGCTGTTGATCGGCGATGCGCACTGCCAAGTACTGCACGAAGCCCTCAAACAAATTGTCACGCCCTAACCGCGCAAAGAACTTGGAGCAAGGGATCTGTTTTATATTCGTCTCTTCCATGGCCGTCGCGGTTTCCAGCCGCGCGCCTAACCCGGACAAACATAGCTCACCGAACATATCTCCCGCCTTGTGAATAGCCAGCAGGCACTCGCGTCCATCAGGCGAGAGCGTAAGCAGTTTGATCTGCCCGCATTCAATGAAGTAGACCAATTCGTCATTATCGCCACACGTGTAAATGTTATCGTGTTTCGCAAACCTGATAGCGCGCGAATTGAGGGTTTCCTGTAACAACGACTCACGCATTTGCACCTTGAATCGGTCAACTTGAGGGTGCTCATGAATCATGATCGTGTCTGGCCTCTTTCGATCCGGTGAATCAAGTTCATAACGTAAGACGCGCTTTCAAGCCGATCTATCTGCAAGCGGCTGGCAACCGAACGAACGCACTGTGTTATCCCGTCCGAAATGTATTGTAGCCACGTTGGTAATTGCTGGAGGTCTCCTTCATCTCCCTTGCCTGAAACCGTGGGCGGGCTCACCGACTTTGCCTCATCCCGGCTGTCGGACTCTCTCCAACCTCTCCTGATTTCGGCATTAGCAGAGATTTGCACTGCGATTGCCTCTTCACGCTCGCGCAGCCAAACGTCCCGAATAGCTTTGGCCTTGCGTGCTATAGCTTCCATCTTCTCACGCTCGATACTTGTCATAACTTCTCCTGTTTTTGTCTTGTGATTGGAATGTCGTATCGCGTTTCAGAAATGATGATGGCCCAATTCACGCTTTCACCAAGTCACCCGAAATTGGCTTTCGCGTATATCGTTGGTTTTGCCATCATCATTTCTGAAACACGACCGACAGACCGCTGTCCAAACTACTCATAATGAAACAATAAGCTCCCAGGCCATCCTTCAAGCAGCTAATGAATTTCTCACGCGTTCGCCGGCAATCAGCAGTGCCATCGTTTCTTGTAGCAAATCAAAGTCCACTGGCTTCGTCAGATAGGCAACCGCTCCGGCTTTCAACCCGCGCAGCCTGTCGGCTTCACGAGCATGGCCCGAAATGAAAGCTACGGGAGCGTGTCCGGCTAGCTCGCAAATACGTTCGCATAAGCTAACACCCGACTCCTCTGGGATACCGGTATCAAGCAAGTACAAATCGAAGCGTTCGCTTTGGGCCAGGCGGAAACCTTCGGCAGCAGTCTTTGCCAGCACCACCTCGTAGTCCCACATCCCCAGCAGGGCTTTCATCATCTGACACGTATCCTCATCATCTTCGACGCAGAGGATGCGATTTGGGTGAAATTGCATTTCAACCTCCAGTTGAAAACCAGATTGTGTGATCAATACAAAACGGAGACGTTTTTAGGAAGGCTTAAACAAGACGAACAAAATTATCTGTCTTGTTGTGGGCATCCGCCCCGAATTGGCCTTTGCTGGGCTAGAGAGGTTGATAATTCGGGCTGACACTAAAGAAAAAAGAATGATTAAAGAAGAGAGTAAAAAACGGAATGTCCGCTACCGCGCAAAGCGTACCACCAGAGGCCTACCATTACTAGGCGTGCTAAGAAAAAGGACACTTTTACTTCAGGAGTACATGCGCTTTTTTGACGGCGCAATAGAGCAAGCGCTAAACCAAAAGGCGGGCGGACATGTCCTTAACGATCCGATAACACTCGCATGAACCGGACTCCAATCCCTTCCGGTTGATGATGTGAATTTTGCCGTGGCTGTAATTGATCAGCCCAGCATTCTGAAGGATGCTGGCAGCTTCAGAGACGCCGGAGCGGCGCGTCCCTAGCATTTGTGAGATGAACTCCTGGGTAAGTCGAAAATGGTCTGACTCCATCCGGTCATGAACTACCAGCAGCCATCGGCAAAGCCGTTGATCGAGCGAGTGGAGGCGGTTGCAGGCCGCCGATTGAGAAACCTGGGTGAAAAAAGCCTGCGTGTAGCGCAGCAGCAAGGCTTGCATTGGCCCGGCCCGCTTAAACTCGGCTCTCAAAATATCTGCCTCCACCCTCATGCTCATGGCATTGTCTGAAACCTGCACAATCGCCTTATTGGGTGCGATGCCGTTGCCCAGGAAGATCGGCAGCCCCAACATGCCATCACTGCCGATCACCCCGACTTCCACGTTCGCGCCATCCACCTGGATAGAAAGCATTGAGATCATGCCGCTCAATGGGAAATAGGCATATTTCATCACGTCGCCGGCTTCGCAGAGTATTTCACTGATAGGCAATGAAACGTGCTTTAGGTGAGGCAGCAGACGTTCGTACTCTTCACCGGAAAGAGACGCGAGCAATTGGTTTTTTAACGGCGAATGGGAAGCGGCAGATGCAGGCATCAGAGATTCCCTTGCTTAATTCCTGGCCGAACCCGCTTCAGCTTCGGAGTGTTCTTGAACAACTCATCAACAGCAGCCTTGGGCAGCTTGGCAAAGACTTCGTCATTCGGGGCAAAGAAAGTGAATGGGCCAGGCCCAGAAAGCGCTTCCATCAAGCCGGCGGTTTTAACCGCCGTGATCTGGGTTTTGAATGAATTGGCCGCGGTTGCGGTCTCGACAATGTGCGACATTTTAAATCTCCTTCTTCAGCTTCCAGGTTATTTCGCAAATCTACTGCTTTAGTTCGGGCCAGTAGCTGGGGTGACGATAATGCTGGTAAAGCTGCGTCTCGTATTCCCGCGAAATCATCTTGGATTTGTCGTACTCGGGACTTTGCTTAATTCCTTCACGCGAAAGATTGACGTGGACTTTGCCCTGCGCCCAATCTATCAAGGATATCCATTGAGGCGAGACGAGCACCTTCTTGCCGGGCAGCCAACTGCGCGTGTCAATCGCCAGATAGCGAATCACCCAACTGCTGTCTTCCGCAATGAAGTCTTCGACGTAGCCGATCCGGCCATCAGTCGCCGCGATCTGATAGCTGGACACCTCTTCAGTACTGCGTAAATGGACGTCTCCCAAAGTGACCGGAACCGGAGCGGCACCTGTAGCCGTCGCTGTGGCTGCCATCGGGGTAAGCGGCTGCGCCACAGTGGCAGGGTATTCCTCTGTTCCCCATAAAAACGGACTGCCCCAATAGTAGGGATAACCGTAGTAGTCCGAATGAGACGCTTCCATCCGGCGCGACACCGGCTTGTGCGTGTCAATCTCCGGGCTTTTTTCCACCTGGCTTTTGGTCAGATCAACCTGGAGTTTGCTGTTCTTGCGGTCCACCGTCACCACCGAGAACGGTGAGATCAGCACTTGCCGGCCTGACAGCCAACCGCCGGTATTGACGACGATATAGCGCAATGCCCACCGTTCGTCATCGAAATAGAATTGCTCAACGTCTCCAATCTCGCCGTCCGTTGCGGCGATCTTGAAACCTTTCAGATCATTTACACTGCGTAACATTGTTATTTCTCTTTCTGATTGTGACTTGCACAAAAGTTGTTGCCATCTGCTACTACCCGGCTTGAGTACTAAGCCCGCCGGTAATTACCGGTCTGTCACTTGCCCGCAATAACTTTGCCCACCTTAACTACAGCCTCACCGAGTTTGCGGTGCCCTTTGCCTGCTGTTTCCTGAACTTTTCCTTCCAGATGTTCAGCTTCGCCTTCGGCTTCGAGGCTGGGATCGTTGGTCACTTCCCCGGCCTTGTCCCTGATCGCCCCAATAATTTGTTTGCCTTTGCCTTTGACCTCATTTTTGTTCCACATGACTTGTCTCCCTTATCGGTGATCGCATCCTTAGCAGAAGGACCAGATCATATTTTTGATTTTGTCTTCCTTATATTTAGCTGGTTGGGGACAACTTGCTGTCCAGTATTGGACCATTTCGGAAAAAGTTTGCGTGATGTGCGGGCCGCAGTGCTGGGCACGCCGCCTGGCATGGAAAACTGCCGGAAGAAAAGCCGCGGCTAACTCCCGCGCTGTGCAGGATGCGGCGGGAAGCGACGCTGGGCATTATTGATCGCAATGGCAAGGGCGATGATCACGGAATCAGCAGCCAGATAATAATTGATGAGGCCAGGCGCGCGGGCTTTTCGCTGATGGCGCAATACGATTTCGTCAAACCCGGCGATATGGATTACTTCCTGATTTTTCGTCCCTGAAAAGTTGCGGAAGGTGGCGCGACTTCATCTTCACTCCGACTTTCCATCGCCACGCGCACCAATGTCATGACGATGCGCGTGCCCGCCAGCAGGGTTCCGCGCAGGTTGCCGGAAACTTTCGATTCGCCGCCCGTGCGACAGCGGTGATTGACCGGCAGTTCCAGAATCCGCAGGCGTTCTTGTGCGGCGCGCATCTGCATCTCCAAGTTCCAGCCGTAAGTCTCTTCACGCATGCCCAAACCATCCAACGCATCGCGGCGGATGGCGCGAAACGGGCACATATCCGTGTAACGAACGCCGTACAACATTCGCAGCAACCATCCGGCGACGCGCCCGGCAAAGATTTGTTGAAAGTTCATACTCCCCTTTTCGCGCTCCCCGCGAATGCGCGAGCCGATCACAAAATCATGCGTGCCAGCAATGATCGGGCGTACCAACCTATCCATCAGTTCAGGGCAATCGCTGCCATCTCCATCCAGAAAAACAGCGATCTTGCATTCCGGGGCCAGCGCGCGCACACCTGCACGGCAAGCTCGTCCATAACCGCGATGCGGTTCGGCCACGACACGTGCTCCGGCCAGGCGCGCGCGCTCCGCCGTGCGATCATCGCTGCCGTTATCAACCACGATCACTTCGCTGGCGATCTCTGAAGGAATGGCGCGCACCACGTCCGCGATGTTGGCTTCTTCATTCAAGGCCGGAATAATCACCGTGATATGTGCCGCCAGAGTGGTCGCATCAGTCAGGGCGGTGAGGGTAGACTCGTCGAACGCATTTCGATTCTGATTACTCATATTGGCGATGGTTGTTTCTTGGTAAATAACTGTGTCTCGCCGGACTCGCGTCATGCGGCGGCGTAGAAAGGCAACGACCAAGAAAGTGGCCGCTGGAAGATAAAGCAATGCCCCAGTCTTGATGTCCAGGTTCGGCTGATCATTGATCCACAATCGGTAAAGAATGAAGCTGGCCGTGGCCAGATAAAACACCGGCACCCAGGCAAAGAAAGTCGTGAAGCATAAAAGCGGAATCGTCCAGGTGAAGTACCACGCGTATTGCGGCGAAAGCAAAGTAGTGAAGGCGGCGGCGATGGCCAAGGCGTTCAGTATGTAATCCTGCGGCTCGCGCTGATGCCGGAAAAGCGCGCGAACGGCGAGCAGTGCGAGCACCGCCAGCGCCAGGAGGCCATAAGTCCAGGTTGGAACCGGCGTCTCGCCCAACAGCCAACGCGCCAAGTTAAGCGCGAAGAATCGGCCGCCATCTTGCAGCCCTTCTTCATCCGTGTAGCCCGGCAGAAACCCCAGCACTCCCTTTATGCCAACGCTCAGATAAGGCAGGTAGGCAATCATGAAAGTTACTGCAAATGCTATTGGCATTCGCCAGCGCCACCGCCGGAAAAGGGCTGGCAATAGGATCAGTGGATAAAGCTTGACCAATGCGGCGCAAGCGAGCGCCACCCCGGTTAGCGCATCGTGTTTGTAGCGGCGCGCAAGTAACGCGAGTGAGATAAAGGCGATGGCGGCTGCGTCAATATGGCCGCTGCCCGCGATCTCCCAGACAATCAGCGGATGCCAGGCATAAATCAATACGCGCTGGCGTGGCCATCCGAACGAAGCGAGCAGCGCTATCAATGCACAAACAGCAATGATCTCAAATCCAACCAGCGCCGCCTTCATCCACGTCACCGTCTGGCTGACGCGCGTGACGATCAAGTAGATGAACTGCGCCAACGGCGGATAGATCGTATACGCGTAATCGCTGCGATTGATTTCGGGATAGATCCTCTCGTCCCGCAAGAATTCCAAATGCTCATCCGCCGGAACGTAGCGGTAAGGATTGATGCCCGCCCCCTGCACGCGGCCATCCCAGATGTAACGGTACATATCATCCGAAAGATAGGGCGGCTGAAAAAGGATGCTGAGCCGGAAGATCGCCGCGAATGCAATCACCAGAATCAACGTCGAACGAGACGAGCGAGCGCGATGGATGATCCAAACGGCGAGGAGGTACAACACGACTTGTGCCAGGACAAAGCTGAGGAAATGCGTGATCGTGTCGCGGGCATCCATCGCGCTGCGATACAGCGCAACCGACGCGCTGCCGATCAGCACCAACGGCAAGTGCGTACGAATCACCTCGTGCTTCAAAATCCCGCGCCAGTCCGTCATCAAGCCTTTTTCTCTGGCTCGAACTCAAGCGCCGCCGAATTGATGCAGTAGCGCTGTCCGGTGGGCTGCGGACCGTCATTGAAAACGTGCCCCAGATGCGAGCCGCAACGATCGCACATCACCTCAACGCGACGCATGCCGTGGCTGTTGTCCGCCTCTTCGCGCACGTTTTTTTCCGTAGTTGGTTCGGAGAAGCTGGGCCAGCCGCAGCCGGAATCGAATTTGGCGCCGGACGTGAAAAGCTCATTGTGGCAGGCGGCGCAGTAGAATTTGCCATCTTCGTGCGTGTCGTAATACTGGCCGGTGAAAGGCGCTTCTGTGCCCTTCTGGCGCAGCACGTAATATTGCTCCGGCGTCAATTCCTGCCGCCATTCTTCTTCGGTTTTGGTGATCTTGTCGTTCATTGGTGCTCCTTGGGAAAGCCTGGAGACGCGGGCGTCCCCGCGGGCGTACCCAGGCTAATTCCCATCGTTCAGGAAGTCGTCTTGACGCGGTGGACGATGCCCTTCGCGCGCAGAATATTTTCGGCGGCGCCGAAGTAATCGCGCACGTCGGCCTGGCCGCGAATCCAATCCAGGTAGCGCCCAATGCCCGTTGCCAAACTGGTTTGCGGTTCGTAACCGGCGGCGCGGATGCGCGTGATGTCCGAAGTCAGATGGCGCATCTCGCCGGGCCGGAATTCGCCCTGCGCCAGCGGAGCGATGGGAATTTTTAATGCGTCGGCAATCAGTTCGGCGACTTCTCTGATTGCAGATGCCTTGCCGCTGCCGACATTGACCGGCAGTCCATCAAGTTTGTCCGTCGTCGCCGCCAGCAGGTTGGCGCGCGCGATGTCCTCGACAAAGCTGAAATCGCGCGTCTGATTCCCGTCTTCATACAGCACCGGCGGTTGATGGTTAAGCAGGCGCGTGCAGAAGATGGCAATGACGCCGGTGTACGGATTGAAAATGGATTGGCGCGGCCCGTAGGTGCAGGAGTACCGCAGCGCCACGACTGGCACGCCCGTTTGCCGCCCCCACGTCAGCACCAATTTTTCCTGATCCACCTTGGTGATCGCATAGACCGTTTCGCCGCCGATGGGGGCGCGTTCCGGTGTCGGCGCTTGGGTCGTGATGGTGTCGCATTCAGGACAGTGGACTTCAAAATCCCCGGCGGCCAGTTGTTCAACCGGGCGCACAGCGGGAAAGATCAATCCGTGTTGCGGGCAACGGGCAGCGCCCTCGCTGTAAACGGCCTGCGATGAAGCGACGATGAACTTTTTAACAGGTAGATTCTCTTCGCGAATTATCTCCAACATCTGCGCCGTGCCGAAACTGTTCACCTCAACATATTTCGCAATCTCCGGCATATATCCGCCGTAGGCCGCCTGGTGAAAGACGACGTCAATGTCTTCAAGCGCGGCACGCACGGTCGCGCGGTTGCGGATGTCGCCCAGCACAAACTGCGCGTCCGGCGCAATCCAGGCGGGTTTGCTCTCACGATGAGTGTTCGGTTCCAGGTTGTCGAGAATGCGGACGGCCCAGCCTTCGCCAAGCAAAAGGTCAACGATGTGCGAGCCGATCAATCCGGCTCCGCCCGTCACCAGTGCCCGCCGGTTATTCTTCGCTTTATGCATGTGTCGTAAATTCCTCCCTCATCGGCCTTATCAGCCTGTTCGGCCAAATACGTTCGTGTCCTTCGGCGGCGATAATCTGCTCGATGTAGCGGCGAGTGTGTGGCGCGTCATAACCTATCGAGTCGGGCAACTCGCCCTGCGTGTTATCCGGCCAAAACTCTTCGCAAAGTTCAGCCAACGAAGCGGCATCATCAACGTCGTACCAAGTGGGCAGCAATTCAACTTCCAGGCTGATTTCGGCGGCGCGTTGCATCGTTTGCTCCAACACCCGCGCCGTGCTCCAGGCAACGTCGGTGAATAAATGCCGATGCGCCTGCTTGAGTCCGATCAGGTAATAGCCGCCATCGGCAGCGGGGCCGAGCACAACACGGTCACCCGGAGCGGTGAGCGCGCGCGCAGCCCGCGCTAGCCAAGCCGTCGGCAAGGTCGGGCTATCAGAATC
>JBDSAM010000504.1:0-6168 GCA_039922135.1 Blastocatellia bacterium | reverse complement strand
TCGTCGTCGCCATATGCTGTCGCACCAGTGTTTCATAACGCCGTCGTATGCGCGGCTCAAGTTCAGGTAAGTTGATTGCATACAACCAATTATAATTCCTTCCGCAACTTGTGTCGAAACTAATGCTGGAAGGACTGCGCTCCCAGGCCATCAACAGAGCACTTGCTTCTGTTCATCCCACCGCCACAGATTATCGTTGGTCAGACGGACGCCGCCCAGCCACAAATCAATGCCGTTGAGCCGGACGAAATCGGCTTGGCCGGTAAGAACGCGCTGCCCGGTTTCCGCGATACTGCACGCGGCGTGAAGCCTTGCAGCACCGGAGAAATCATCAAACCCCTCAAGCCGGATCAATGGCTGCGCGGCTTCGGACAGGCGCTTCAGATCGCGCAGGATTTGCAGGTCGCCAAGTCCATACGCCGGCTCCGCCTGGAAGAAGGCTTCGCACAATTGACCGAATTCGGTGACGCCGTCAGCGATGAAGCCAAGCAATTTGTTTTCCGCAACTCCCAGCCCATTTCGGACAGAAGGAAAACGCGCCAGATGCTGCCTGAGCGCGCTATCCAAAAATGGCAAAGCGGAAGTGTCCGCCGCCAGCAGCCCTTCAATGTTGTGCGGATCAGGCGAGCAGTAAACCGCCCACGCACTTTGCCCCCAGGCTCAACTCAGCTTCGGCCACGGTGTGTCGCGTGTCGAAGAGCGAAGCCATCTGCTCGGCGGTCAATTGCCCAAGCCCGCTGAAGTTCGCGATGCCAGGAAATTCGCCAATGCAGATCAGGCTCAAACAGGCTGGAAGAGTTTCTTGCCGTGCAAATCGGTCGAGCAGATAGACCATGTTGATTTGGCAAAACAGGTCGTGCTCGAACCACAAGATGACCTCTTCGTGATTGGCGAGGCTTGCGAGCGTGGCGTCCATCGCGGCCATCTCTTGCTTGATCTTCGCGGCGTCAAGTTCGACCTGCTCGGCCAAATAGTCGGCACGCACGGCGATCCAGTCATCTGTTGAAAGGCCTTGTGGTGTTGGCCCGGTCGCCAGCGCTTCGCGAAAGGCGAAGTGCTCGCCGGGGAATCCAGCCTCTCGCATCGTGTTTGCCGTCGAGTCGCCGTTATGGATGTGCAGCATTGATTACCTCCCCCTGTTATTGATTAGCTGGGCCGCCAACGTTCAATCGCGGTGTACAACGAATCTAGCATTTTGCCCCCAAAAGGACTACGAGGTTTTGGTGGGAAAATTTTTAGGCGGGATTGCGGCGCGCTGGGTATCCACTTATGGGATCGTGTGATCCCAGTTCCGAACAGCAAACTTGTCCTGCTGCGCGTGACGGCTTTGTCTGAAGTGCATTTAGGTCGTGCGCCTTGTGGCACGTGGGTTGGTAAACACACTTATTTAGCATTCTTCTGTCTGAACAAACGGATGACATAATTCGCGGAGGACGATGATGGGAACCATTATGCAAGACCTGCGCTACGGCGCGCGAATGTTACTGAAAAAGCCCGGATTCACGTTGATCGCGGTCACTACATTGGCGCTGGGAATTGGCGCTAACACGGCGATTTTTTCGTTGCTGGATCAAGTGATGCTGCGGCGGTTGCCAGTTGAAAAGCCCGATGAGCTGGTTGTGCTGCGCTCTCCCGGGCCGATG
Source organism: Blastocatellia bacterium (assembly GCA_039922135.1). Taxonomy (GTDB): domain Bacteria; phylum Acidobacteriota; class Blastocatellia; order RBC074; family RBC074; genus RBC074. The sequence goes on along the minus strand of JBDSAM010000504.1, from coordinate 4,525 downwards.
CGCGGACACGTTTCTTCAGACAGTAGTGACAACTTCACTTCGTTCTCTTACCCAATGTACAAGGCCTTGCGCGAAAAGAACGCGGTCTTTGCCGGACTGATGGCGCGCTACGCGATTCCGTTGAGCGTCAGCTTCAGTGGGCAGACTGAGCGCGCGGCGGGCGAATTGGTTTCGGGCAATTACTTTGAAGTGCTGGGAGTGCGTCCGGCAATGGGGCGCGTCTTCAGTTTGGAAGACGATAAGCTGGCTGGCGCGCATCCGGTGGCCGTGCTCAGTCATGGCTATTGGACGCGCCGCTTTGGGGCGAACCCATCGGTGCTCAATCAAACGCTGCTTATCAACGGCCACCAACTGACCGTCGTTGGCGTGGCGCGCGCGGGCTTCGGCGGCGTGCAAACAGGGCAGCGGCCTGATGTGTTTATCCCGATGACGATGCAGGCGCAGATGGTGCCGGGCCAGGACAAAAGGCTGACAGATTGGAATGATTACTGGATGGCAGTGATCGGGCGGCTGAAACCCGGCGAGACAAGCGCGCAGGCAGAGGCTGGCGTACTGCCGCTATATCAATCGCTGTTGGTCGAACAACTGCCCAGCTTGCGCAATCCAACGAAGGATTGGAGCGACCGATTTTTGGCCAAACGTCTGCTGCTCACTCCTGGCGGGCGCGGACGGCTGGTGGCGCAGAGCGATATGGGTACGCCGCTGTGGGCGCTATTCGGCATGGTTTTGCTGGTCTTGCTGATTGCCTGCACTAACGTCGCCAATCTGCTGCTGGTGCGGGGACTAGGGCGGCAGCGCGAGATGGCTATCCGATTGGCGCTGGGTGCTAGTCGCTGGCAACTTGTGCACCAGTTATTGGTTGAAAGTCTGCTGCTGTCGTTTATCGGAGGCGCGGTCGGATTGCTGTTGGCTTCGTGGGTGAGCGATGCGCTGGTGCGGGCAGTGAGCGACGGCGGTATGGTGACGGGGCTTTCGGCTGGATTGGACAGGCGCATCCTAGCTTTCGGCTTCGCGCTGTCGGTCATGACGGGCGTTATTTGCGGGCTGTTGCCAGCGCGGCGCGTGACGCGGGGCGAGACGGTTTCGGCGCTCAAAGATCAATCCTCCGCCAGTTCAGCCAGCCTGTCGCAGACGCGGTTGCGCAAAGGGCTGGTCGTGGCGCAAGTCGCGTTGACGATGTTGCTGCTGGTGGGCGCTGGATTGATGGCGCGCACGCTGTGGAATCTGCGCCACGTTGATCTGGGGATGAAACCTGAGCGAATGATGACCTTCTCTCTAGCGCCGGACCTTAATGGTTACAAGCCCGTTCAGGCCATCGCGCTTGCCGACAACTTGCGCGAATCGCTTTCCGCAGTGCCCGGCGTGCAAGCCGTCGCCGTAGCCGAAGTCTCTCTGCTGACCAATAGCAATGTCGGCAGCAATGTTACCGTTGAAGGCGCGACGGAACGTCCGAACGCTGAAACTCACGTGCTGAAAAATTGGGTCGGGCCGGATTCGTTCTCAGCGCTTGGCACCCCCCTCGTCGCCGGCAGAGAATTCAAACTCTCTGACACCGCCGCCAGCCAGCAGGTCGCCATCATCAATGAGACTGCCGCCAAACAATACTTCCCGACGCGCAATCCCATTGGCGCTCGCTTCGCGTTTGGCGGCGGCAACGTGCAACTGGACACGGAGATTGTCGGTGTCGTCAAAGACAACAAGCATTCAAGCGTGCGCGAACAACCGAAGGCCTTTTTCTACTTGCCGTATGCTCAGGACAAGGAGTTCGGCCAGATGACCATCTACGTGCGCGCTATGCAGAACGCAGCTATCATTGGCCCGATGTTGCGCAACGAAGTTCGGCGGCTGGACGCCAATCTGCCGGTGTTTGATCTGAAGACGATGGAAACCGTGATTGGCGAAAGCTTGTTTGGCGAACGGATGATGGCGTTCTTATCGGTCTGCTTCGGTGTACTGGCGGCGCTGCTGGCGGCGATTGGTTTGTATGGAGTGCTGGCTTACTGGGTGGTTCAGCGCACGCACGAGATAGGCATCCGCATGGCATTGGGCGCTGGGCCGCACGACGTTCGAGGGTTGGTGATGGGGCAGGGAATCAGGCTGACGTTGATTGGCGTTGTTATCGGTCTTGCCGGGGCGCTGGGGCTGACGCAATTGATGAAGACGTTGTTGTATGGCGTGGGCGCGGCAGACCCAATTACATTTGTTGCCGTCGCCGTGCTGCTGGGGTTGGTGGCGCTGCTGGCCTGCTGGCTGCCCGCGCGCCGCGCAACGAAAGTTGATCCGATGATTGCGCTGCGGTACGAATAGAATGGCTGGTCAGGCTGGAGTAACTGACATTGCCCGTCACGGGTTAAATGTCCGTGACGGGCGATGAATCCTGAATCATTGTTTGTTCAGCGATGCCACGCGCGCGGCAAGGCGTCCGGATTCGTGGCAATTGAGGCAGGTGATGCTGCTGCTGGCAACAGCCTTGGGGTTTTCTTTCCATTTCTTGGCCACGGACTCATAAGGCGTGTCGCGCATCACGGTCAGGATTTTGTCGACATGCTGCGCCGCTTCTTCCGCGCGACCAGTGCGCTGGGCCGATTGGGCCAGTCCGCCAAGTAGTTCACCACGAATGTGGACGGGCAGCTTTTCAACGGATGATTCTTGGAACTTCCAGAGCAAGTGATATGCGTCATATGCTTGCGCCCAAGCTGCGGCGCGATTCTCTTTCGGCAGCCGGTCGGCAAAGACGACATAACTGCCGCCGGTTATGGCTGCGACTCCGCCATTTTGTGGGCCAAGCTGGCGCGCTTGAGAAAACAGATCAAGTGCCTGTTGGTATTGCTTCTGAAATTCGCCGGTGCGTTTGTTTTCGTAAGCGGACACCGCGCGGTAAAGCGTTGCGCCGCCTTTCCAGGCAAGCAATTCGGGTTTTGAGCCGGGGCGCTTTTCCAGCAGAACGTCAATGTTCTTTTCGCCCCTGGTAAATCGCTCCATGTCGTCGGTCAAAAAGCCCGCGAAAATATCTTCGCGAACTAGGGTGTTAATTGAAAGCCTGCTATCTGAAAGCGGCGGTTCCGGCGATTGCGCGACGGCCACAATGACGAACGCCATCAAAAGAAAAACTCTGCTGATGCCAAGCATAAGATAAACCTCCTGAGTGATTGTTTGGGGAAAGTACAAAACGCGGCCTTGGTTATTCCTTTTTGCGCTGCACATCAACGGCGGCTTTCATCGAACTCCCTTCGTGCTCCGCTTTAGCGTCGCCCTTCAAGTGTCCGTCCGCCAGCGTCAACTCGAATTTCAACATAGGCCCGTCGGCTTTGACTTCAAACGTCACCTTGTTGCCATCAATCTTGCCCTTTTCGATAGTCCATTGCTGGTCAGAGTTCGGTCCGGCGGTTCCGGTCAGTTCCGTCCCGCTCTGCTTCAAGACCATGTAGGCCGTATCGTCTTTCGTTTCTCCGTCCATACTGATAACGAAACTTCCTGCCCATTTGCCGGTCAGGTCTTCAATCGCTTTGGGCATTACTTTCGGCGCGGCCATTAGGGCAGATGTGAGAAGGGCGATGATGCCCAGCATGCTTACGAGTCTTTTCATCGTGATCTCCTTTGTGAACTACAGTTGGATTTGAGTCGAACCGGCATACGAAGCGGTTGCCGGATGAGTTCCCGCAGTTGTCTTTTTTGTAGTGGCTCAATCCGGCGTGATAACCTCTCCCACCCAAGCCACTACCCAATTTCGGAATCCAGGAATCCCATAGATGAACAGTCCAGCCCAGCCCGGTTGGCCTTGCTGGCAGGCTAAAGCCAACGCGGGAAGGAATTATCCTCCGACGGTTCGTGGCATAGAGTTTGGTTACTGCAATAGAAATTTTCTTGTTTTGATGGGAGTGACCAATGCAGACATTTTTGCAAGACTTGCGTTATGGCATTCGCGGTTTGCTCAGAAAGCCCAGCTTCACGTTGATTGCGGTGATTACGTTGGCGTTGGGAATTGGCGCCAACACGGCGATCTTCAGCGTCATCAATATCGTGTTGCTGAAAACACTGCCGTACAAAGATGGCGAACGGTTGATAGCCGTCTGGAACAAGTTGAAGCAGGTGGATCAAGTCGAACTATCGCCCAATGAACTGGCGGACTTTCGCGAACGAAGCCGGATGTTCGCGCAATTGGCTGCTGCCGAACGGGCAAATTTGAATTTGACAGGCAATGGTGAACCTGTCCGGTTGGAAGGCCAAGCTGCAACGGCAAACCTGTTCCCGATGCTTGGCGTGTCACCGTTGGCAGGGCGCACATTTACCGCTGAAGAAGACAAGGCCAATGCTCGCGTGGCGGTGCTCAGCTATGGGTTGTGGCAGCAGCGGCTGGGTGGCAAGCCCGATGTCGTTGGCAAATCAATCTCGCTTGATGGCAAAAACTACGAAGTGATTGGCGTAATGCCCAGCGAGTTTCAATTCCCTCCGCCTATCTCCAATTTCAAGCAGGGCGAAATCTGGGTGCCGCGCTCGCTGGAAACCGAAAAGCAGCGCGATGCGC
>JBDSAM010000503.1:0-7312 GCA_039922135.1 Blastocatellia bacterium | reverse complement strand
CAAACGCGCAGCTTCTTGCGGTTGCTGCGCGCAAACGCCGAAGGCCCACTTCATCGCCGGGCAAACGTTCAAGCGCCTGCCAGCGGAACCGCCGTTCGCGTTCCTTGTCCCGGTTGGCATCCGAAATAGTCGTACTCACCAATTTTGTGACTCATAATCTCTACGCTCAAAGTCTTTTGTTAGTAAGAGGAAAACGCTGTAGCCCTGGAAGGACTGCGCTCCCAGGAATTATGTAATTCGCCGTTTTGCCGCCCACCCTGTAGCTACTTTTTCGCGCTCTTGCTGATGCGATAGAGCTTCGACGCCGTGCGTATGACAAGGCTGCCGCGCACAATCGCCGGCGTCGCCATGCACATTTCGTCCAGGGAGTTTTTGCCGATCAATTTGTACTCCGGTCCGGCTTGGATGACGAACGTATCGCCGTCCTCGCTCAAGGCAAAAATCTTGCCATTGTAAGCCCAGGGCGAAGACGTGAATGCGCCGGCTGCCGGATCAATACGCTGTTTGCCATAAACCTCTTTGCCTGTGCGGGCGTCATGCGCAGTGAAAAAACCGCGATCCAGCAAGGTGTAATACAGATCGCCATAGACAATCGGTGAAGGGTTGTAAGGCGATGCCTGCCGCTGATACCACGCGATGAACTGATTGCTGGTCTCGCCTTCTTTCAGCGAGACGTCGCCTGAAGCGCCGGGCTTGATCGCATAGACCGGGCGATGCTGATCGTTGATATAACCCGACGCGATATAAAGCAGGCCAAACTTCGAGAACGGCATCGGGATGGCGATGGACGACATTCCCTTGAACTCCCACAGCACTTTGCCATCCAGGTCATAAGAGCGAACGGCTTTGGTCGCGGGCACGACCAGTTCGGTGCGTTTCTCATTCTCCCAGATGTAAGGAGTTGCCCAGTTGGTGCCGATCTCACGGTCAAGTTTCCAGATTTGCTTGCCGGTCTTTTTGTCCAGCGCCATCAGGTAAGACTGTTCGTCGTTGTCGTTGACGACGTAAAGGCGGTCTTTGTAAAGCACAGGCGAAGCCGCAGTACCCCATCCAAAGCGCGTCTTGCGTGGTTCGCTCATCTGCTTCCACAACAGCGCGCCTTTCATGTCAAAGCAGAATAACCCGACGTTGCCGAAATAGGCGTAAACGCGTTCGCCGTCTGTCACCGGCGTTTCAGACGCGTAGCTGTTTTTCAAATGGCGAGTGATTTTCGGCACGGCGCGAAAGGCTTCGCGTTCCCACAGCACCTTGCCGGTTTTGAAGTCCACGGCATAGACCATCCAGCGGTGTTCGGTGGGCGGCGCGGGGCGTTCGCCGCCGAAATACAATCCTTTCTTCGGCGGCTCAGAATCACCGGAATTGACTACTGAGGTGACAAAGATTTTGTCGCCCCAGACAATCGGCGAAGACCAGCCGACGCCGGGAATGTCCGTCTTCCATGCGACGTTTTCGGTCGCGCTCCATTTGTCTGGCAAGCTGGCGTCTTCAGCTACGCCCAAAGACTGCGCGCCGCGAAACTGCGGCCAGCGGTCTTGCGCTGTGATAATCAGAAAGAAAGAGCAGAGAACGCTCAAAATCAGCAGGCTGCGGATTAACATGTTGAACCTCCTGCCCCGGTACGCACGCGCCCTCGCGTGCGGGACTTTCGAAAAGCGCAGTGAAATGAAGAAGGCAATATTGCAAACCCTGGCACGCGAGGGCGCGTGCGTACCGGGTACTATTTGGCCTTGCCTTGATTGGCGACAGCTTCGGCGGCTTTGGCAATCGCGTCGGCGTTGCCCAGGTAATAATGCTTGACCGGCTTCAGATCATCGTCGAGTTCATACACCAGCGGAATGCCGGTCGGGATGTTCAGGTTGATGATGTCCTCTTCTGAGATGTTGTCAAGATATTTGACCAGCGCGCGCAGGCTATTGCCGTGTGCGGCGACGATCACGCGCTGGCCAGATTTGACCGCAGGCGCTATCTGTTCGTGCCAGTAAGGCAGCATCCGCGCGACGGTATCTTTCAAACATTCGGTCAGTGGCAGTTCAGCTTTGGTCAAATCGGCGTAGCGCGGATCCTTGCCAGGAAAGCGTTCATCGTTTGCATCCAGTTCCGGAGGTGGAATGTCATAACTGCGCCGCCAGATTTTCACCTGATCGTCACCGAACTTTTCCGCCGTTTCCGCTTTGTTCAGTCCTTGCAGCGCGCCGTAATGGCGTTCGTTCAACCGCCACGAGTGATGAACCGGAATCCACATCAGGTCGAGTCCATCCAGCACCGACCACAGCGTGCGAATCGCGCGTTTCAAAACCGAAGTGAAGGCCACATCAAACGTGAAGCCTTCGGCCTTCAACAATTCACCCGCAGCTTTGGCTTCCGCGCGGCCTTGTTCAGACAGATCAACATCCGTCCAGCCCGTGAAGCGGTTCTCTTTGTTCCAGGTGCTTTCGCCGTGGCGAATCAAAACCAATTTGTACATGGAAAAATTTCTCCCATAGAAATCTGATAAAGGTTACTGCCCGTCATCGCCAATCGCTTCAACCGGGCAGCATTCCATTGCTTCGCGGCAAAGGCCTTCTTGTTCGGTGGTGTCGGGCTGTTTGAAAACTATGACGTAGCGCCGGGCGGCAATGCGTTTGAAGTTGTCCGGCGCGATGTCGCGGCAGACTTCGCAATCAACGCAGTGACTATCCACGTAAAAGCTGCCAGCGGCGTTTTCAGACAGGCGAGCGTTTCGATCAGGCATAACCAATTAGTGCGCTGTCGCATTGAAGTTGTTCAGCACGCGCAATTCACGCGAATCTGTCGGGGTTTCGTCAAAAAGTGCTTCGCTCAAGCGTTGCGCGTTTTCCGGCTTGTGTTCGTGCGCGTGATAACTCGAACGGACGAGCGGGCCAGATTCAACGTACTTGAATCCCATCTCCAGGCCCAGACGTTTGAACTCGGCGAACTCCGCTGGCGTGTAAAACCGCTCGACCGGCAGGCGACGCTCAGTGGGTTGTAGATACTGGCCGATGGTCAGGATGTCGCAATCCGCCGCGCGCAGATCGCGCATGGTTTCGATGATCTCTTCTGAAGTTTCGCCCAATCCCACCATCACGCCGGATTTGGTTAGCATCCCGCGTTGTTCCTGATCGCGGCAGTCAGCAGCGCGCCGGAGCAGCTTCATCGTCCATTCGGCATATTGCGCGTGTGGACGGACGCGGCTGTAAAGGCGCGGGACGGTTTCGGTGTTGTGATTCAGCACATCCGGCTGCGCGTCCAGCACGATGTCCAGCGCCGCGTCATTGCCTTCAAAATCAGGAATCAGCACTTCGACTTTGCAGCCGGGATTGACCGCGCGAACGGCCCGGATCGTCTCAGCCCAATGTTCGGCGCCGCCGTCGCTTTTATCGTCGCGATTGACGCCGGTGATGACCGCATGTTGCAGGTTGAGCTTTTTGACGGCTTCAGCAACGTGCATTGGCTCGCTCGCGTCCAGCGGTTTCGGCTCGCCCTTGCTAACAGCGCAGAATCCACAGCGCCGTGTGCAGACATCGCCCGCGATCATAAAAGTCGCCGTGCGGTTCGACCAGCATTCATAAATGTTTGGGCAGCGTGCTTCCTGGCAGACGGTGTTCAGACTCAGATCGTTCATCATCCGGCGCACCGCCAGGAAGTCTTCGCCCATGTTTAGCTTGATTTTCAGCCACTCCGGCTTCGGCAATTTGTCTTTTAGTGATCTCATAGCAAAATCATTATAGCATTCAGCTTGGCAGCTAATGGCTGTGCGGAGTGATGGCCGGATCAAGCGGCGCGATGAGTTCATTGCCTGCGTCGTTGAACTCGCCTTCCCAGCGCGCGACGACTACTGTCGCCAGACAGTTGCCGACAACGTTGGTGGCTGTGCGCGCCATATCCATCAGTTCATCCACGCCCAGAATGACAGCAATGCCTTCCAACGGCAGGCCGAATTGCGCCAGCGTTCCGGCCAGGACAACCAGCGAAGCGCGCGGGACTGCGGCGATGCCTTTGGTCGAAAGCATGAGCGTCAGCACGATCAGCAACTGCTGCCCGATCGTCAGCGTGTGGTTTGACGCCTGGGCGACGAAGACGGCGGCCAGCGCCAGATACAACGTCGAACCATCCAGGTTGAAGCTATACCCCATCGGTAAAATAAAGCTGACGATGCGGCGCGGCACGCCCAACCGTTCCATATTCTCCATCGCTTTCGGGAAAGCCGATTCACTAGAGGTCGTCGTGAAGGCCAACAGCGCGGGCTCTTTGACCAAACTGATGAAACGGCGAATGGGCAGGCGAATGATCAGCGCGACTGCGCCGAACACAAAGATAATGAGCACTGCCAGCGCGCCGTAAAGCGTTAGAATCAGCATTGCCAGATTCTTGAGCACGATCAAACCTTTGCTGCCAACCGTCACCGCCATCGCCGCGCCAACGCCATAGGGCGCAAACTTCATCACATAGTTTGTGAACTTGAACATCGCCTCTGACAAGGATTCACAGAACGCGATCATCGGCTTGCCTTTTTCGCCAACGGCGGAAACGGCAATGGCAAAAATCAGGCTGAAGATGACGATCTGCAGCACGTCGTTTTTGGCCATTGAATCAATCAGGCTGGTGGGGAAGATGTTGACGATGTGATCCTGCGGAGACATTTTGCTGGCGTTGGCCGCAATTGCCTTGGCCTCTTCGCTCTGTTCGGCGGGCAGGTTGACGCCTACTCCCGGCTTGGTCAGATTGACCGCGCCCAGGCCGATGAAGAGCGCCAGCGTCGTGACGATTTCAAAATAGATCAACGCCTTCAGGCCTATGCGCCCAACCTCTCTGATACTGCCTGCTCCGGCAATGCCGACCACCAGCGTCGAAAAGATCAACGGCGCGATGATGACCTTAATTAAATTCAGAAAGACGCGGCTGAGCACGCGCACCCACTGGATAGCTTGCGCCTTGTGAACGGGATCGGCGTCGAGTCTATGAATCAGCGCGCCGACAATTACGCCCAGCGCCAAGCCGATGAAGATTTGTGTTGTTAGAGAGAGGCCTTTTTTTTTCATAGGGTATGGGTAATTTGTTTTTGCCAGTGGATGAAGCCTGGGCAGATTGCTCAGCCGCTGTTCACCATCTGCCTGTTAAACACTTCGCCGAAATGTTGCTGAGCGCTTTTGACGACCAAATCCATTTCGACCGGATGACCCAACAGTTTTTCAAGTGAAGTAACGCCATGGTCACGAATGCCGCATGGCACGATCAATTGAAAGTAGTTCAAAGCGGTGGTGACGTTGAATGCGAAACCGTGCATCGTCACCCAGCGCGAAATGCGAATGCCGATGGCGGCCAGCTTGTCATCACCAACCCAAACGCCGACGTGTTCGCCGCCGCGCGCTTCAGCTTCGACGCCGAAATCACGCGCCGTGCGGATCAACACTTCCTGAATGTCGCTAACGTAGCGGCGAATGTCCTGCCGTCCGGGCAACAGCTTGAGAATCGGATAGCCCATAAGCTGCCCGGGTCCGTGATAAGTCACATCGCCACCGCGCCCAGTCTCGTGCAATTCAACGCCAAACGCCGTGCGCGTCGCTTCGTCGGCCAGAATATTTGTGCGATCTGCGGCTCGCCCCAGCGTAATGACGTGCGGATGCTGAAGGAGCAGAAAGGTATCGGGAATCTCATCGGCTTTGCGCTTCTCGACCAGCTCTTTTTGCAGTTCGTGTGCTTCGCCGTAAGGAACGAGGCCGATGTAGCGGGTTTCGCAAACGTTCATACGTTTGTCAGTGATTAGTGGTCGGTGGTTGGTGGAAGAATTACCAGCCACCAACTGCCAACCACCAGCAATCAGTTTTACAGCAGCGCCGAAAAATCGGTCGTTTCAATCGTTTTCTTCATATGCGCCAGGAACTGGTCGCCTACCGCGCCGTCAATGATGCGGTGATCAAATGACAAACTGAGCACGCCTATGTGTCGAATGGCAATCGCGTCGCCGTCATTGGTTTCTATTACCCACGGTTTTTTATGGATTCCGCCCATTCCCAGAATCGCCAGTTGTGGCTGGTTGATGATTGGCGTTGCGGTGTAGCCGCCGTACAAACCGAAGTTGGTAATTGAGAACGTGCCGCCGGAAATCTCGTCCGGCTTGAGTTGTTTGCTGCGTGCGCGGTTGGCCAAATCCTGCGATGCGCGCGCCAGCCCAGTGATGCTCAGGGCATCGGCCTGTTTGATGACCGGCACGATCAAGCCCCAATCGAGCGCCACGGCAATTCCCATGTTGTAATCGTGTTTGTAAACGATGTTCTCGCCTTCGGCTGAAGCATTGACGACCGGGATGGCCTTCAGTGCGTCAATCGTCGCTTTGATGACGAAGGGCAGGAAGGTCAGCTTGGTGCCGTTCTGCGCCTCAAACTGTTTCTTCATGCGATCGCGCAGGCGGGCGATGTTAGTGAAGTCCACTTCGAAGAATGTGGTGACGTGCGCGGAAGTGCGGCGGCTGTTGAGCATGTTCTCCGCAATCTTCCGCCGCATGTTGGTCATAGGCTCAATGCTAATGCGTTCGCCCGCAGCGCCAGCGGTATATGCCGGAAGCGGGGGCGCAGGAGCAGCCACTGGCGCTTTCGCTGGTGCGGGAGCCGAAGGGGCAGGAGCGGAGGGTACCGCAGGGGTTGCCGGAGCAGGTGCGGACGGAGCTGGGGCTGGAGCTTGCGCTGGTGTGGCGCCCCCTTTGCGCTGTTCGACGAAGCTCAGAATATCTTCTTTGGTGACGCGCCCGCCCAGGCCTGTGCCTGTTACCTCTTCCAGGTTGACGCTGTGTTCACGCGCAATATTGCGCACCAGCGGCGACGAGCGAACCTTTTTGCCATCAGCATCGCTTGCGGCGGGTGCAGGCGCAGCGGGTGGCGCGGCAGGCGACGCTGATTGTGCCGGAGCCGACGGCGTAACCGTGGCTTGGACTGCGCCAAGCGCGGGATCTTCTTGCGCTGGGCCAGCCTCAGCAGGTTTGCCTTCGGCCTTCGCCGTATCAGCCGCTTCCGGGGTTGATTCCGGCGCGGCGGCGCCAGTTTCGGCTTTTGCTCCAGACTCGCCAGATTCGCCTATACGGGCAATGACCGAATTGACGGCCACGGTTTCGCCATCCTTGGCCAGAATCTCCGTCAGCACGCCTGCGGCGCTTGATGGAACTTCGGCGTCCACCTTGTCGGTCGAAATTTCCAGCAGCGGTTCATCTTTCTGCACGCTGTCGCCGACATTCTTTAACCACTTCACAACAGTTCCCTCAGCGATGGACTCGCCCATCTGAGGCATCAAAACATCAGTAGCCATTCGTCTCTCCTATTTC
>JBDSAM010000502.1:0-3949 GCA_039922135.1 Blastocatellia bacterium | reverse complement strand
TTGGAAATGCTGAGTTGAAGGCGGGCGGCCAGGCGAAGCTCGAAGCGTTGCACAATGAACTGGAAACTGTACTAGCGATGGATGAATTGTCGGCGGGCGTCTTCTTCCGCGACATTGCCGACCGGATGGTTTATCTGTTTTACGTCGCGCGACTGGCTGTTGAAGCCTCGCACGAAAAGAAAGGCGATCAGCCCTTAGGCAGATCAACGGTGATTGAATGGCTGTGGCAACATCGCGTCGAGCGAGGCGCGGCGGAAGTTTCGGCGAATTATCTGCGACAAATTTCGGTAATCAGTTCGATACTTTGATCGCAACCATCAGGAGGCACAATGCGGCTTGGATTGAATGTCGGATATTGGGGATCATCCCCGGTGGATAACGTAGCGTTGGCACAGGAAGCGGATCGGCTGGGGTTTCATTCGGTTTGGACTGCGGAGGCGTATGGTTCAGACGCCGTCTCGCCCCTGGTCTGGCTGGCGGCAAAAACAGAAAAGATCAATGTTGGCACGGCGATTATGCAGATGACGGCGCGCGTTCCGGCAATAACGGCAATGACTGCAGCGACGATTGATCTATTGACGCAGGGCCGAATGCTGGTGGGAATTGGCGCTTCTGGCCCGCAGGTCGTCGAAGGCTGGCACGGCGTCCCGTACGGCAAGCCCGTCACACGCGCGCGCGAATACATCGAGATAATGCGAAAAATCTGGAAGCGGGAAGCGCCGCTGGAACACCACGGCGAGCATTACGACATCCCGTGCAAAGGGGGCACGGGTTTGGGCAAACCGCTCAAGCTGATTGCTCACCCATTCCGTGACAGCATTCCTGTTTACCTGGCGGCCGTTGGGCCAAAGAACGTGGCGCTGGCATCTGAGATTGCTGACGGCTGGCTGCCAATTTTCTTTTCGCCAGAGCGAGTGACTGGTTATCGCGAATGGCTGGACGAAGGTTTTGCCAAATCCACTAGCACAAAAAATCTGACCAACTTCGATATTGCACCGACTGTTCACATCGTGATGGGCGACGACGTCAACGCCTGCCGCAATCAAGTCAAGCCGATGCTGGCGCTTTATATCGGCGGGATGGGCGCGAAAGGCAAGAACTTCTATTACGACATCGCGTGCCGCTACGGTTACGAAGAAGCCGCTGAGAAGATTCAGGGCTTTTACCTGACCGGCAAAAAGATGGAAGCGATGGCCGCTGTGCCTGACGCGCTGGTGGATGAAGTCGCGTTGTGCGGGCCGAAAGAGCGCATCGCAGAACGCTTGGCCGCCTGGAAAACCTGTGGCATTACGACGATGATCTGTGGAACTTCAGACATCAACACGCTGCGAACGATGGCAGAGTTGGTGATGTAACAATATTCGCAGACTGTCCGTGACGGTCTGTTCAACAAAATTTGAGGAGGATGATTATGGCTTCAGCAATTCCCGACAAATATTCAGACCTGTTCGACAAAAAAGTGTTTGCCAGTTTGGCCACGGTGATGCCAAGCGGATCGCCGCAGGTCACGCCGGTTTGGATTGATTATGATGGTGAAAACGTCGTCTTCAACACCGCCACGGGCAGGCAGAAGGACAAAAACCTGCAAGCGGACGGGCGCGTATCTTTGGCGCTGATTGATCCCGACAATCCGTACCGCTATCTAGAAGTTCGTGGCGTGGTGGTCGAACGCACAACAGATGGCGCTGACGATCACATCAACAAAATGGCCAAGAAATATATGGGCGTGGACGTTTACCCGTTCCGCCAACCGGGCGAAGTACGCGTTATCTATAAGATCAAACCGGAACACACAAACTCAATGGGCTAAAAGCACTGACGATTCGCAAGATGGGACAACTTGGCAACTTGTCCCATCTGTCTTACCTACTCCGCGCTCTGCATTGCCAGCTCCGACTGCGATCCGGGCGGAACGCCTTCCGGCGGGTAACCCAGCTTGTTTCCAAAGTACCCGTACATAAATCCCGCCGTCACGTCGTACAAAAAATGCATCGCCATCGGCAGCAGCAGCGAACCAGATAGGTAATAGACCGCCTGAAAGATCAACGCGAATCCGGCGATCAGAAAGACGTTCTTCCAGCCTTGCATGTAATGACTGAAGCCGAAGACCGCCGCCGCAATCAACGCCGCCAGCCAGTCCTGTCCAGTCAATCGCCACAGCAACAGGAACATGACTCCGCGATAGGTAATTTCTTCACCGATCCCCGCCAGCAGTGAAATGACCACCCACAAAGCCCGTTCGCGATTATCACGCGCCATAAACAAATAAACGCGCCGTTCGCGTTTTTCGACGGCCTTCCGCCAACGCGGGATCATGATGGTGATCAACGTCAGCAGCACGGCAATCGCGATCAAATAAGAATAGCCATTGCGCGGGCGCTTCCAAATCTCGATCCATTCCATCGCAGCCACAAAGCTGGAAAGAAAAACAAAGAAAGCTTGCTGTGCGATGACCATCAAGAAATATTTACGGCGCGGTGGATAAGCGCGCTCTTTCAGGCGGCGGGCGGATTTGACGGCGCTCCACGGCATCAGCAGGCCGAAAAAGACCAGGTGGTAAATTCCCGCAATTCCAATGTGACTCAAATTCATCTGACAATCTCCACTGCCGCTTCAGTGTTCATCGCATAGAGCCGTTCAATGCGGTCAATTACGCGTTCGCGGTCGAAACGTTCGATGACGCTGGCCTGCGCCAAACTGCCCATTTTCTGCCGCAGATGATTGTCGGTCAGCAGCCGCGAAATCGCCGCCGTCAGTGAGGCGTCGTCATTGCGTTCCAGAAATAACCCTGTCACTTCGTGTTCGACGATCTCTGCCATTCCTCCCACGCGCGAAGCTATAACCGCGCACCCGGCGGCCATCGCTTCGATCAGCGCCAGCGAAAAAGCTTCATTTTGCGAAGGCACAACGACAACGTCGAATGCCGACAGCCTGGCGGGCAGTTCGTTGACGTAGCCGGTGAAGCGGATATGATCTTCCAGCCCCAGCACATTGACCAGTTCGCACAGTTGATTGGCGTAGGCGACATCTTCTTCCTTCGATCCCGGCTGGCCGATGACCAGAAAATCCGCGTCCGTCCAATGCCTGTCTTTGATTAATTTGGCAGCGGCGCTGATGAAAAGCTCCTGCCGTTTGAGCGGCGTCAATTGTCCGATGACAGCCACCGCCCAGCGGCGATGCAACCCAAAGGCTTCGCGCGCGGCGTTGCGGCTGAGCAGCCCGCTACCCTGAGCATCAACCCAGTTCGGGATCACCACTACGCGGTCGGCATAATTTGGGAAGGCATCCACCAATGTTTCCCGCACGCTGTCGGACACGGCAATCAACGCGCGCGCTTCGCCAATCGTCCAGGCATAGATCGCGGAAGATTTGATCGGATTGAAATGATGGCGCGTGATGAAGAAGCGCACGGGTTTAGCCAGCTTGGCCATTCGCGCGGCGATGCCACAAAACGTGTAATCGCGGGCAATGTGAGCGTGCAGCACGTCAATCCCGTACTGGCGGATGATCGAAGCGATGCGCTGCGCACTGATGACATCCAGCGCGTTGCGCAAGCTTAACTCGTGCCAGGTGATCGAAGCATGCGGCAATTCGTCGGGCAGGGGGCTATCAGGCCGCACGGCCAAGTGCAGATCGTGGCCGCGTTCGATCAACGCCCGCGTCAGATCAATGACGTGGCGTTCGCCTCCACCCAAGCTTTCCGCAGAACAAACCTGTAGAATCTTCATCGCTGTATGCTCGACTGTCTTCGCGAGCCAAGATACCTTCTGGAAATGTGCGCGAGACTTTAACGCAAGCCGACAAAGGATGCCACTTGTGACCGAACTCAACTTGCCTTTTGCCTTTTACGTCATTGCTGCTTCTATTTTGGGACTCGTCATCGGCAGTTTTCTGAACGTCGTCATTCACCGTGTGCCGCTGGGCGAATCCATCGTCTTTCCCGGTTCGC
>JBDSAM010000501.1:0-5205 GCA_039922135.1 Blastocatellia bacterium | reverse complement strand
TTGCAGGATGAATCTTAGCCGACTGCGCCGATGAACTTTGTCAGCCGGATGACAAAGAGTAAACCGAACACACAAACGCGGCAACTTGCTGTTTGACAGGTTGCCGCGTTCGCCAGCTTAGGCCTCTTGCCTATATCGCCTATTTCTTCGCGCGTTGTTCGGCCATGCCTTTGAAGCGCGCTTTCATCATCTCGACGCGCATCGCACCGTTTGGATGCTCGGCAATCAGCTTTTCCAGATTGCCCATGTACTGCGGCCCGAAAAAGCTGCGCAGTTCCGGCACGAAATCACCAATCTTCGCCCAGATCGCAAAGAACTCGCCGTTCGTGTCGAAGAACAAATCCTTGTCAATGGTGCCGTGGTTGACCATCGCCGCAACCATATCCCAATAGCTGGTCGCCTGACGAAAGTAAGCGTTCTGTTGTGCCGACTCCGGATTGCCGAACAACGCTTTCACGTCGTCGGCGCTTTGCGGAAAGAAGTCGAAAAAGATGAAATTGCGCGCCTTGCGCATGGTTTTGTCACGGCGTAAGTCGTAAAGTTTGATGATCAGTTCAGCATCTTGTGCGGTTGCCATTTGAATGACTCCTTTAAGTTGAAGTAGTTGGTTGTTGGGCTTCTGTTTGAGACGGATGCCCTTAGTTTGCGAAGACGGCTACGATATCCGATGCGATTCGCATCAAGCGCGCGTATAGAAGCAGCTTCCCTCGCCGCCTTTATCAATGCATATACATCATACTCCGGCGCAAGTTCATCATCCGGATCATAATCGTTATCATCAATAATAATCACTTCGTGCTTCATGCTCGGCTTTATCCATTTCGACGAACCGGGTGGAAATCACGTTTGGCCGTCGCAACTGGTCAGCTTATAAGAATGATCGTAGAATGCCGGGCATATGGATTCACATCGCGTCATCCCCATCTTCCCGCTGCCGCTGGTGCAATTTCCAGGCGCGATCACTCCGCTGCATATTTTCGAACCGCGTTACCGCAAGATGATCAAAGATGTCATGGCGGCAGACAAAACGTTTGGCATCCTTTATCGAAGCGATCAACTTTTGATCGCTTCTGAAGCATTGCCGGCCGGCAGCATAGGTTGCACAGTCGAAGTTGCCGTTGTTCAGGAATTACCGGATGGGCAATCAAATATCTTGTGCGTTGGAAGCTCCCGTTATCGAGTCGCTGCTTATGTTGAAGGCGAACCTTACCAGCGGGCCGAAGTCGAATTCTTCGATGATGACATCTCTTTCGATGATTTGTCGGCGGAGGTCGCGCGCGCAAAGGAATTGTTCGAACGGCTCCTGACAGTTAACCGCAAACTGAAAAGCGAGAACGGCCCCGATGATGAGCAAATGCCCGATCTGCCGGACGATCCGCAAATACTGTCATTCATTATTGCGGCCTACCTTGACATTGAGGCAGGCGATAAACAGGAACTGCTTGAAATGGTCCAGACGGGAAAGCGATTGCGCGAGGTGAATAGATTACTCAAGGAGCTAGCGGAAGATTTCGAAAAGCGCATCCTTGCGAATCGACTTTCTAAAAAAAATGGCCATGCGGGGCGGATGCCGAAGTCTGAATAGCGGTAAGATCAACCGCTCAGCGCAGCCTGCAAAATCTTCCCGCCTTCATCCACCGTCACCCCTTCAACACGAATCAATTTATTCTTCGAAGTCAGGCCGGAAAGAATCGAAACCTGCCTGCGCGGCACGTCGAAGAGTCTGGCCAGAAAGCGAATCAGTTCTTCATTCGCTTCGCCATCAACGGGCGGCGCGGCCAGCCGGATTTTGAGCGCGCCGTCCAGTTCGTCCGCGACTTCGCTGCGCGGTGCGCGCGGTTGAACGCGAACCACGAAAGTTATG
Organism: Blastocatellia bacterium; assembly: GCA_039922135.1. Classification (GTDB taxonomy): domain Bacteria; phylum Acidobacteriota; class Blastocatellia; order RBC074; family RBC074; genus RBC074. The sequence goes on along the minus strand of JBDSAM010000501.1, from coordinate 3,341 downwards.
GCGTAATCAGCGGCAGTCAGTTTAACCATCTTGTGAACAGATGCTGGCCCAAACTAGCCGACGACAACTATCAGAAGAACGCGCGCTGCACGGCAGCGGCGACGATGCTTAGCAGGAAGAAGGCCAATAAAAAGGCCCAGGGACCAAGTTTGCCATTCGGATCCATTGAACGTAAAAGTGGGTAGATGCGCCGTCCGGCCCAATAGGCCCAGCGGTCGAATAGACCAAACCACGAATGGATGACAAGAATGGTCATCAGCCCCATCAGGAAATAGATCAGACCAAGCAGCACGGTTCCCAACAGAGCCTGTACGCCCGACAAGAGGTTTCCCAAGCCAAAGCGCGTCAGCGTGATGCCAACACAGCCCAGCAACCCAATCACGTTGTCCACCAAGCCGCGCAACAGAAAGAACAACATTACGAACGCGATCAGAAGCAACACCCAAACCGGATCGAAGCGGACGGCCTGCCTGATAGATTGATAAAGCTGCGAACTTTTGATTGCATAAAACCATCTGTCCGTAAAGCGGCGGACATAATAAATCACTCGCCCGAACGGATTGAGATCAAAACGAGTAGACAAAAAACGGATCAGCAAAAGGATGATGGCTGAAGCAAGAGCCAGATTGGCGACATACTGTGTAATCAGTTGCAACCAACCGGCGGCATTCCCAATGGCTTCTCCGGCAGTGACGAGTGGTGACATAAGTTTGTGCGGCTGAATCAGCCAGAGTGAATTCAAAAATGGCGCGTTAATCCACCTACGCCTAATCGCGCGCCCCGAACAGCGCCGTGCCTATGCGGACGAGAGTCGCGCCTTCTTCGATGGCAACTTCAAAGTCATTGCTCATTCCCATCGAAAGTTCTTTGAACTGCCGGCCAACAATTCCGGCTTGTTGCGCTTCGTCGCGCAATTGGCGCAGGCGGCGAAAGAAGGGCCGCACCTGCTCCGCAGCATTCGGGGAGTCGGGCAGAAATGGCGGCACCGCCATCAAGCCTTTCAGTTCAAGGTTCGAGAGTTTACTGACTTGTTCGCAGAGAGGCAAAACTTCACCGGGCGCGATACCCGCTTTCGCCTCTTCCCCGCCGAGATTGACTTCCAGAAAGACCGACAATCGTTTGCCAAGCTCACCCGCTACGGCGTCGAGCCGCGCGGCCAGCTTGAGGCTATCCACTGATTGGATAGCCGAAAACATCTCTACCGCGCGTCGCGCTTTGTTCGATTGCAGACGGCCGATCAAGTGCCATTCGACATTGTTTTGCGCTATTGCATCTTCCAAGACAGGCATCTTGCTCACTGCCTCTTGAATGCGGTTTTCACCGAGCGTGCGGACACCAGCTTCGATGGCTTGGCGGATGCGGGCAGGCTCAACGGTTTTGCTGACGGCGACCAACGTCACATCAAAAAAATCGCGGCCCGCGCGATGGCACGCAGCCGCGATTCGTTGATTAATGGCTTCCAGTCGTTTCTGCAAGGTAAGTGGGGTGCTAACGACTACTTCTTCTCTCCGGGCTTCATCTCAACGTAGCTTAGGCGATGCTGCACGACAATCAACTTCGGATCAATCTGATCGCCAAGACTCATCTTAACAAGGATCTTGCGGCGTTTGCCTTCTTGCCGCGTGTTGGTCGGCGTATAGCCCAGGCTGTACTGGTTGCGCACCAGCGCTGAGATGGATTGCATCACGCTGGGAATTTCGCCCTGAAATGTAACTGGAAAATATTTCCCGCCACTTGATTCAGCAAAAGTCTTGAGCGTGTTCTGTGCCTGCAACATAGTCATTCGATCTATCTGAATCCCGTTGACCAAAATGCCCCCACGTCCGGGATCCATCGCAGCCGCGCCATCATATTTCTTCATAAACAGATTGCCCGTGCCAATGACGTAGATTGGCACGCCAGAGTTCTCAACGATCTTGCGAATCGCATCGAAGTTGATCTTGCTGAACGTGTCCAGACCAGAGCCAACCAACAGGATTGCTGTGTGTCCGTTGACTTCACCCAACCCGGCGTATTCCGTCTTTTCCTTCTTCGGCTCCTTGCTCTCTTCTAGAACCACGCTGTCGCCAGTGCCGCCACGCAGCACCAATTTCAGCGCGTCAAAAAGATTGCTTTCGCTGAAAGCCGGATTGTTGCGAATCAATAGATTGACCGCCGCCATCAATTTGGTTTTGTCATCCGTAAAATCAACCAGCGGCGTCGGACGAATGTCATATGCAACAATTGAAATGAAATCTTTGGGCTGCACAAAGCGGCTGACAAACTCATAAGCCGGGCGCAAAATCTCAACACGGCCATATTCAAAGTTACCGCCGGTGGCTTGGCCCAGAAAATCAACCAGCTTGCTGTATTCCAGCACCATCACCATAGTCACCGGTGCTTGAGGCGTGGCGAAATTTTCGATGTCTTGCTTGATGCCGTCTTCGTATATCTCGAAGTTCTCTTTCTTCAAGCCTTGAAGGACTCCCCCTGTTTTCTTGTTATAGACGACGGCCTCGACGTTGACGATATTGGTGTCAATGCTGATGTTAGCCGGAGGGATGGTCTTGTCCACTTTCTGCCGATCCTGCTTGTCCTGCTCCTTGCGTACTTCTTCAGGATCACCGCTCGCGGTCGGATTCTTCTTCTGCTTGTCGGAGGATTTACGTCCCGCTTGGGCGAAAGTCTGATCGTGAGTGAACAGCGCAGTCGCAGTCAACGAAATCGCAAGAGCGATGATTAGACTAGCGATTAGCTTCAAGATTCGATTTGGTTGAAATTGCATATGTAACCTCTGTGTCTGGCGGAACGTTTTGCCACGCAAGTTTTTGCAGAAGACGATATTGATCTGACTTATGCGGTTTTAGTGGCGGCAGTCTAACAAATGCCCTGCACGCTGGAAAGCTGTCTGCCCCAAGTGGCAAATGAGAACACAACGCGCGGGGCATCAACCGGGAACCAAGTGATAATCAAAGCCGCCTGAATGGAGAAACCCTATCCGAAAATATGAATTACTGATTCCGAAAATTCGGATTTTCAGAGAGTTTTGTAGAAGACTACGAAAAACTATCCTCTGCTATTTCTCTACTTAGCCAGATAAGTCCAATCCTCTAACCAAACTTCGGTTGAAAAGGCGGCCAAACCTATGCTAGTTTGCGCCATCGTTCGAGTGCTTGTCGTCATTGTTTAGCATCCTACAGGCGAGTTCCTGACGGCAAAATCAATCGTGTTTCATTTAACTCACAGCCCGCTGAAAATTTAATGCCCTAATCCAGTGTGGCTTCCCACACTCGCAACAGGTATTTTCTTGTTGTTGAGGCGAGGAGTTTATTCAGAATGAAAGAGGACAAGCGGTTTTATAC
>JBDSAM010000500.1:0-9796 GCA_039922135.1 Blastocatellia bacterium | reverse complement strand
AATAGCTTTTGCAACTGATTATCATTCACACGGTAGGGATTTTGTGCCATTGCGGTAAGGCCGAATAACATCCCTGCCCACAGCAGTGAAATAACAAATGCGACATTTCTCCTCATTGTTTCTCCTTTTTTATTTGGAAACACCCAGCAAAATCGAAGTTCGCGGGTAATCGGCTTTCACCTGTTCACGATCATCATTTTAATTCTTAAACTCAATTCTTACGTCCTTGGATTTTGCGTTTCTATTACTTAAAATTACTTTTTCATTGCATTTGGGTTACTAGAATGGCAAACGGCGTTCCGTAAGCGTAAGCGTAGATGTTCGCACTAAGTGTTGCGGTATCAATCGCATCATCTATAGCGGAGTCTTTTGAAATTCATATTTGCTCGCGTATGGCATGCGGCCATACAGTAACTACGTCCTGCATCCGAACAGCTTTTGCCATCGTTGTATCTGTGTATTTCAGGAAAATTGATGCGGGATCAACCAAATAGAACCTGCCAACATGATAGGACGTATGTGGCCGTATCAGTCCTAATCAATTGATCGAATGATTTAACACAGCTAGGAGGTTTTATGACAAGTTGTCCGTCTTGTGGTGCAGAAAGAAGCGATCAGGATCGTTTCTGCCGGATGTGCGGCGTGATAGCAATGACGTCAGTTGGAGATTTGGTTGACACCCACCGCTTCAACCCTGCTACGCCAAACGCGAATGTGCAATCTGGATCGCATGAATTCACTACTCCGTTCTATGCTCCGCCCGCCGCGCATCCAGTAGAACAGGCTTCGCGCTTGCCCTATCAAACCGCGTCGTTGCCAAAGAGATGGAACAAACGGCATTTTGTCTGGTTGATGGTAATCCTGCTTTTCTCGTCGGTCACCCTGGCGGGGATCGGTATCGGCGCTAGATTCAAATTGCGCCGTGCGTGGCGTGAACAGCGTGCAGAGCAGATGAGAGTCCCCCATCGTTCCGTCAACGAAGACATTCAGAATGCGCTTGGTTTCAAGGCAGGCAGCATCAACGACGCAGGGTACCCCGGGATCAAGGGAGTCTTCGTGGAAAGTCTGATGACTGATGATGGCCCGGCGGCACTAGCCAAGATTCAAGCGGGCGATGTGCTGACGTACTTGAATGAACAACCTGTTCGTAATCCGGGCGAGGTGGCCCAGGTATTGGATTCGTTAAAACCCGATACGGAAGTCGTGGCCAGGGTCTATCGAGAAGGTGGGGATCTCAGCCCGCGTATCAAGATTGCCGACCGCTCCCACGCGCCGCTTCAGCCAAAGATAGAGTTTAAGGATCAGGGATATTTAGGCGTGAAGGAATCTGTCCGGCGCTGTTGCACACCAACCGGACAAAAGTGGGGTGTGGAGATTCAGGGAGTGAATGAGAACAGCCCTGCAGATTTGGCGGGTTTGCAGTCGGGCGATGTCATAACCGAATTCAATGATCACGCCGTTCAAACGCCTGGCGAATTCAATCGCCGTATCCGAGCCACGAAACCGCGCACTAAGGTATCTGTCACTTTCTATCGTGGCAGTGCCAAACAAACAACAGAAATGATTTTGGGTTATCGCTGGAATTGATCGGATACTCTTGACCAATAGAAGTTCATATTTCCTGATAGCATCGCAACCGCAATTTCGACGCCTAATAGGAACAATTTTCGTTGACAACAAAACATGCTGTGTTAAAGTGCCGCCACGCTTAACAAGCGTAACGTGGTATCCAAAAATCTCAAGAAGACAATTTACCGAAGTGATTTGAACTATCTTCCGAACTAATATTTTAGAAGATAGTTGGGAAATACTAGATTTGAACAAAGCTATGACTAGCCTGTGCAACCACAATCTAACCCCGAACCTGACGGTTCCAATGGCATGGGGCAATTACCTTGCTGCCCGCCAGTCAGCGCAGGCTTGGAGTGGAGTATTTGTTACTGGCGATTTGTTCATTCTCAATCGTAAATACGATGTTCAGAATTCAAGGCTAGGATGCCGGAAGAGGCTACCGATTAAAGTTTAGGAAGTCTCTCCAAATGGGAATAAAACCCCGACCGGCATCCGAAATAGGAATGCCGGTCGGGGTTTTCGCTTTTAACAAACCAAATATCAATTTTCGTCCCTTGGTCATTTAGGGTAATTCAGGTAATCGGCGGTGATAACACCTTCGGTTACGGTTCTTTCTCAACAATCAACTTGAAGCGGTTGAAGCCAAAGTATTCGAGGCACGGCAAAGTTGCGAATGCAACAATAATTTCGCCGAAGTAGCTGGTGAAGAGTCCAGCCATCGTCTTCAATGTTATCGCGTGCGTAGCGGATGGGCGTGGTCTGTGGTTGCGGGTTAAACAATCAGCCCTAACTCACAGGTCAGCGCGCTCACCTGCTGTCGACGCAGCCACAACTGGCTGTTCGCGGCCACCGCACTGCCAGCAAATGATATGCACGCACTTCAAGCGACAGTAAACGCCTGATTGGCCGTTACGGAAATCGGGCAAGTTCGGAAGAGGGCAACGCTACTCAAGCAGTCCTGTAGCTTAACTGAAAAGGAGATTGGTTATGTTTACGGATGAAGAATTCAACCCTCAATCATTCCACGTTTTCTGCCGGAATATCCGGTGTGGCACTGAAAGAATAAGCCCTTTCGGTAGATTGCCAATCAGAGAACGCACCCACCGCTCGCTGGAGTATGCCGGCAGCCTAACAATTGGCTGGTCGGATAGGCTCTTTGGCAAATTTTTCAAGGACTACCATTTCCCGGAATCAGGGGCATATCATTTTTATTCGTGTCCAGTGTGCGGCAGAGAGGCGACTTATCTAGAGACGTGGGGAGTGCTCAAACGAGTATATTGCGCTCAGCTTGCAATGAGTGACTAACAAACTCGTAACAGCGTGGCCGCCGGAATGGGAAAAACGGGTCAGCTTTCCCTATGGACGTCCTATTCCGGCAGTTTTGCTGGCCTTTCAGTTAAAGAAGTAACATCGCAAATATTCGGTTTGAGCAAAACCAAACTTACAAGGAGTGATCACGGACAAAGTGTTACTTCTTGGAAGGATTGGTGTGCCCAAAGGGCAACTAACCTGGCAGCTTGTAAATTGGGAACAGACCATGAGCACATTCGCTGTTAAATCGAAAATGGAAGAGTATTTGGGCTTTGACGAGATACTCCGCCTAGCCCGTGATTTTGAAACCGGCACATTGCCCAGAGCGCAATGGACTCACCGTGCACATTTAACGGTGGCCTGTTGGTACCTTGCTTGCCACGCTGAGCCGAATGCGACGGGGCGTATTCGAGAAGGTATCAAAAAATATAATGCATCGCAGGGTAACGTAACGACCAGAGAGAGCGGTTACCACGAAACGATGACGCTTTTCTGGGCCAGGATGGTTCGCGGTTATCTGGCAAAAGCCACACTTGAGCGCCCGTTGGCCCACATCGTGAATGATCTGGTATCGCATTATTCAAACAAAAATCTGCCATTCGAATATTACAGCCGTGACCGGCTGATGTCCGGCGAAGCGCGAATGAATTGGATGGAACCCGATTTGAAGCTGATAGCTTAAACGTGATGGCAGGAGTGATTTATGCAATCGGCGACGTATCAACAATTGTTGCGAGGGAATCTGAATTTTCGGCGGCTCTGGTTCGGCCAGGTGATCAGCGAATTGGGCACCTGGTTTTCTTTTATCGCTGAGCTTGGTTTGGTGCAGTTATATTCCGGCTCGTCTTGGATGACGACGGCCCTGTTGGTGTCGCGTTTGCTGCCAGTGCTGGTCTTTGCGCCGATTGCCGGGGCGGCGGTTGACCGGCTGGATCGGCGGCAGATTTTGATTGCGGCGGATTTGGCGCGCGCGGGTGTCGCGCTCGGTTTTGTTTCGGTCGGCTTCGGCGCGCCGGTCTGGGTGGCGATTTTGTGCAGCGGGCTGATGTCTTCGGCCACGACGTTTTTTGAGGCGGCGAAGAACGCTTCGATTGCCAACATGGTTTCGCGGCAAGAAATGTTGACGGCGAATGTATTGATGTTTTCAACGCGCTTTCTGCAACTGACGCTGGGCGCGGCGTTGGGCGGCATAACCGCAGCGAAGTTCGGCTATAACGCGGCGTTCGTCATCAATTCGCTTTCATTCGTTGCATCGGCGGCATTCATCCTGCGAATTCCAGCAGCAGCGATGAAGCGGCGCGATTCCGGCAATGAACAGGCCGGAAACATTGAGCTTCAACAGGCGGAAGAACAAGCTGTCGCCAGGCCAGCCTATCGTTTCTGGACGGATGTGCGCGAAGGGCTGATCTTTATTTGGGCAACGCCGTTTGTGCGGGGCATCGTGCTGGTCAACGTTTGCTGGGCGCTGGGTGGCGGCATGAACAATCTGGTCTTTGACCGGATTGCCCGGCACGAATTTGCCAGCGGCGGCGCGGATCGCGGTGACTGGAGTATGGCCATTCTTATGACTGCGGCAGGCGCTGGTTTGTTTATCGGAATGGCGCTGGCCCGGCGTGCGGGAGCCTGGGCTTCCGACGAAAAACGCGCGGGCAATTTCATCGGCTGGTCGTTGCTCATTCACGGGCTGTGCTTCGCGGCGGCTGGGCTGATGCCTTCGCTGTTCGCTTTCGCGGTATGCATTGCCATCAGCCGGCTGATCCTGGGCGCGGAATTCGGCGTGCAGGAAACGTTGATGATGCGCATGCTGCCTGATGGATTTCGTGGCCGCGTTTTCACCACCGACCGTGCGCTGGAATTAAGCACGATGACGCTTTCAATGCTGGTGGCCGGGTCGCTGATGAACTGGTTCAGCCCTCGCGCGATGATCATTGTGTCAGGATTGCTTTCGGCCAGTCCCGGCTTGCTCTGGCTGCTGGCATTGTGGCTGACGCGGTTTCGTGTCCCGGCCTGCGCGGTGCGCGAAGGCTATAGTGAAAGCTAGCCAGAGAGAGAAAAAGACACAACTCAAAACCAAAAGTGCGGTGACGAAGCGTTGATTCTTCGCCATCGCACTTTGGGTTTTGCTGAAGAAGCTTTGAGGGACCTCTTAGAATTTCAGCTTCAGCGCGAATTGAATGACACGCGCTGACTTCGCGGGGCAGGACGCTTGACGGTCGCGTTCGGCGGCAACGTGCCGACCAGTTGCAGCAGCAGTTCCGGCTCCTGTTCGGCGAGGTCCTTGAAGGCCGTATCGTAGGGCTTGGTGTCGGACTTCTTTTCCACAAAAACAAAAACCGGCGGCTTCGACCGGAGTTCAGCCGAAGCCGCCGCCACCCAAAGAGCATTAGAAGTTGATCTTAGCTGCCAGTTGGATGACACGCGAACTGGTGGATGTGCCCAGACTGCGTCCGAGCGTGGCCGGCGAAGTCACCGTCACAGACGGCAATGAATAATACTTCGTGTTGGTCAGGTTGAAGGCTTCGGCGCGGAACTCGAAGTCCATCGCCTTCTCCCAGATGCTGAATGGCACGCGCTTGATGACCGAGCCGTCGAGGCTGAAGAACCACGGCAGCCGGAACGCATTGCGCGCAATGTTGCCGTATTCGCCCGCCGCCGGCAGCGAGAACTTCGCGCGCTCTTCAGCGCTGAAGATGAACGGCACACCGAGCGTCGGGTCATCCTTGAACGACGGATGGAAGTCGTTGCCGGTGTAGACGGCGCGCGACTGGCTGGCGTTCGAGAACGAATTGGTTCCCGACACGACGGTGAAGGGACGCCCGCTCTGCCGCAGCAGAATTCCATTGACCGACCATCCGCCAATCAGCCGATCCACGAAGCCATTGGCACCGCCGGCAAAGCGCCGGCCTTTGCCGAACGGCAGTTCATAGATGCCATTGACCTGAATGACATGCGTGCGGTCGAAGTCCGAGACGGCGTAGGTCAATCCGCGATCTTCGGCGCTGAATGGCGTGCTGGTCGAGCTTTGCCCGGTGCTGCTGATGCGCGTGAAGGTCGGATCGTAGGATTTGTCGTCGAACGATTTCGAGAAGGTGTAGCTGGCCTGCATCTCCAGCCCACCCGCGAAGCGGCGCTGTACCTGCACCAGCCCGGCGTGGTAGTTCGAGAATGAATTGCTGTCAATCACCTGCAATCCGCCGAGAATTTGCGGATAGTCGGTGAAGAAGAATGTCCCCAGCCCGTTGGTGTCAGGCAGAATGCGCTGTACGCCGCCAGTGGTGATGAACGTGCGATTGAGCGCCGATGCGATTGTCGCCACGTTGTTGTTGGCGATGTCAGTCGGGAAGAAGCTGCGCAGGAAAGCCGCGCCCGATTGGCCGGCGGTGCGGCTTGGATGTCCGGTGGTCAATTTGTCGAGCAGCGCGCTTTCGCCGCCTGCTTTGGCCGTCTTGAAGGCGTCGAGGAAGCCGTTGTCGCGAATCTTGACCTGGTTGCGTTCGTAACCGCCGATCAGATTGCGCCCGGCGCGCCCGATGTATTGCGCGTCCACGACGAAGTTGCGCCCCAAATCGCGCTGGATGCCGAACGACCACATATAGGTTTTCGGCGTGACGAAGTTCGGATCGAGCAGTTCCTGCGACAGGGTTCCCGGATAAGCCGGCACCGCGCGATTGAAGGGGTTCGACCCGGCGGGCGGCAACAAGCTGGGGACGCCGTTGCGCAACCGGTTGTCGGTTTGGCCAATAACGGTGTTGCTGACGGCCAGCGTGATGCCCGGCACGTTCGGGAAGACAGCCGATGACGGCAGGAAGGTCGAGATGCGGTCGTACGCGATGCGGAAGTTGGCGCGCACCGCCGTCTTGCCGGTCTTGAACGGATCCCAGGCCAAGCCGATGGCCGGGCCGAAATTGTTGAGGTCGCTTTGGAAGATGTCTCCGTTGACCCAGCGAATGTCCGTCGCTGGCGCAGCGCCTGCAACGAACGGCCTGTCCGGCACGAAGATTTTGTTGACGCCGCGCGCATAAGGCTTCGGCTTCGGCTCGTAGCGAAGGCCGATGTTCAGCGTCAGATTCGGTTTCAGCTTCCAATCGTCCTGGAAGTAAAAATCGTATTCCGGATACCAGGCGTCAAAAGTAAACGGCGTGCCAGGCGGGGCGTAGTTGTTGCCAATGGCCACCAGACCGACCTCCACGCGATTCAATTTGCCAAGCGTGTCATTGATCGTGCCGAGCAGTCGCGTGCGATCATTGGTGTTGACGCAGTTGGTGGTGACGGTCGCGCTGCAAGTCGCCGGGATCTTGAAGCTGGTCGCGTCCACCGCGCCGCCCAGCCGATACAGCGGATTGATGTCCAATCCCGCGACCGAGCCGCGAATGTCGTAATGGCGCTGCAAGCGGAAATTGACGCCGGTGCGCAGGGTGTGCGATCCCCGCACGTGCGACAGGTTGTCCACAATTTGATAGGTCGTAATCTCGCGCAGGTTGCCGTAAGAATTTGAAAGCGGGTCGGTCGGGTTGACCGTGATGATCGGCGTCGTGTTCGGGTCCTGGTTGGAGGGGATGGCGAAATTGAACTTGAAGTAGTTGCCCCCAACAATCAGCTCGTTGGTTGTGCGGCTGTTGATGGTCGTGCGCCAACCGACGGCCAGATTGCGCGGCGTGCGGAAGGTGGCGACGATGGGCGGCAGGCCGGGAAAACGCGCCGCGCCGCTGTTGGTCGTGTCGCCGACCGTGTCCTGCTGCCCCCACGAATAGCGCCCGAAGAAGTTGTTGCGCTCGTTGAGCGTAAAGTCAACCTTGGTGTTGAAGTCGCGCTGCGGATCGGTGCGCGTCGCCAGCCAGGTGTAACCGGCAGTGTTCAACCCGTCGCCCACGTCGAAGCGGTTGGGCAGCGGCGTCAGCGACAGAATCTTCTGCACTGTCGGATCAAGCCCCAGATTGCGCGGGTCGTTGGCCACTGTGTTGTAGCTGGCGATGGTCAGCCCCGCAAGCGGATTGCCCTGCGCGTCAACCGAAGCGCCGGTTACACCCGCCGGGAAATTGCGCCCGCCCGAAACGTAGCGGAAGACGCCCTGCCGCGCTTGTGCAGTATAGACCGTGTTGGTTTGTTCAAGCGTCTGCACCGACCGTTGAATCTGCGTGTTGAAGAAGAAGAAGAGGCGATTCTTGATGATCGGCCCGCCGACTGATCCGCCGAATTGATTACGCAGCAGAAAGCGGCGATTGAAGGGGCACTGCGCGCCAGGGCAGCGCGCGTCGGTGTTGGCGAATTTCTGCCGGTTCAATTCCCATTCGTTGGCGTTGAAGACGCGATTGCGATGGAATTCGAAGAGCGTGCCGTGAATATCATTCGTTCCGGAGCGCGTAATCAGCGCCACCTGCGCGCCGCTGTTGCGCCCGAAGCTGGCGTCCGGGTTCGAGGTCACAACGCGGTATTCCTGCAAGCTGTCGGGGTTGGTGCGAATCGGCGTTGAAGTGGCCGTGCTGGCCGAAGTCTCGTTGGCGTCAATGCCGTCGAGCGTCGTGTTGATGGCGCGGTCGCGCGCGCCGAAGACGTGCGTGCCGCCGCCGGTGTTCGCGCCGTCCACCACGCCCGGTTGCAACAGCACGAGGTTGAGCGGATTGCGCCCGTTGATGGGCAGCGATGTGACCGTCTTCTGATTGACGATGTTGCCGATGTTGCCCGATTGGCTGGTCTGGACTTTTTCGTAGGTGCTCTCGACCTGCACGACCTCGTTGATGCTGCCCGTGTCGAGCGAAATGGTGATGGTAACGGTGTCATTGGCCGTCAGAATGTTCTTGCTGGTCGAATACTTCTTGAAACCCGCGGCCTCGACCTCAATCGTGTAGACGCCCGGTTGGATCGCCTCGAAATTATAAGCGCCTGTGCTGTTGGATGTGGTCTTGAAGCTGACCTTGGTGCTTTCGCTGGTCGCCGTCACTGTAGCACCCGGCACAACCGCGCCGCCGGCATCATGCACCGTGCCGACTATGCGCCCGGTCGCCGTTTGCGCAAAGGCCGCAGATGACAGCCCCGCGTAAATCAGCAGGAATAGAGCAACGAATGATTTTCTGAATGCCATACTGTGTGTCTCCTGACTCGTTGAAACGAGAGATGAATGGATTGGCGCAAGAAAAACTGCGCTGTAGTGAAAACTGCTTTTTTCTAGTTTTGTATTGCGATGCGTAATGAGTGCGCTTTGGAAGATGTCCGCGCTTCGTTCTGGCGAGGCAATTTATATTCCAACCTGATTGATGCGGCAAGCGTGGAATTGGGATCGCGCCACGGCGAGCTATCTAACACTATTTCAGCAGTTAAACCCGGACGGCAGAGGCAGGATCGGATGGTCGGCAAAATGGGGCACAGCGGCAATCCGAAAATCTCGAATCCGGTACGAAAAAATGGAGAAGGTCAAACCAGTAATCTTATGGCTGTGCGCGTTGATTGGGGTCGCCGGGCATCTTTGCGGATTTTCAATGTTAATTCGTGACAGGCTCTTCCTGGCTTTCGTCTATTTGTGGCTGTATCTGTGGCTGAGCAAATTCGACGCGGGCATAAACATCACGGAGTTTCACAGCGCCGCCAATGGATTCGATGCGAAGAACGGCTTCCAGGCCTTCGAGCGGAGAGAGCGCCCAGTCGCCGTTGGGCAGTTTTCGGTAATGATCAATCGCCGGTTCGAGCTGCGACACCAGAATGTAATCAGTCAACGTCGGCAGCCACGTGCGATAGCGGCGAAACTTTTCTGTCAGATCATATTTGGCGGTTCCGGCGGATAACACTTCGATGATGACTTTGGGATTGAGCAACACGTCCTGGTAATGGTCGTGGTATTCCCCTTTGCCGCACAGAATCACAATGTCGGGGTAAGAAAACATATCTTTCGGCGGCCAGATTGGACGCGGGTCAGGGCCGC
>JBDSAM010000499.1:0-3431 GCA_039922135.1 Blastocatellia bacterium | reverse complement strand
GACTGTGAAGCAGCGCGCGCAGGCGATCTTCCAGGCCATCGGCGAAGCGGAATCGAAGATTCACGGCATCCCGATTGAAACGGTTCACTTTCACGAAGTCGGCGCGATTGATTCGATCGTGGATATTATTGGCGCTTGCGTGGGGCTGGAGGCGTTGAAGATTAAACAGATTATCTCGTCGCCGCTGCACGTCGGTTCGGGCACGTTCAACTGCGCGCATGGAACCTACCCGGTGCCCGGGCCTGCAACGGCGGAGATTTTGAAAGGCGTGCCGATCTATTCCAGAGAGATCGAGGGCGAACTGGTGACGCCGACTGGCGCGGCGATCATCGCGACGCTTGCCCACAGCTACGGCAATCTGCCCGCTATGAGGGTGGAACGTGTTGGCTATGGTGCAGGCACACGCAGTTATCCGAAGTTTCCGAACGTGCTGCGCGCCATCATCGGCGAGGTTGAGCCTGGAAGCGCAGGCATCCTGCCTGTTTCTTCCGACGACACGCCGACCACCGTCACCGTCATCGAAGCCAACATTGATGATCTGAATGCGCAGGTCTTCGGCCATTTGATGGAGAAGGCATTGCAGGCGGGCGCGTTGGACATCTTTTATACGTCGGTGCAGATGAAGAAGAGTCGTCCGGGGGTGCTGGTGACACTGCTCTGCCGTCCGGAAGACCGAATGAAGATGAGCGAATTACTCTTTCGCGAAACAACGACGCTGGGCGTGCGATACCGTGAAGAGCGGAGAGAGATTTTGCGGCGCGAACACATTGCCGTGGAAACGGCCTTTGGCCAGATCAGAATAAAAGTCGCGCGCGATGCCGGTGGCCAGGCCATCAATTACACGCCTGAGTTCGATGATTGCCGTAGTGCTGCCGAATTACATCAAACTCCGATTCGAGAAGTACAGGCGGCAGCAATGCGGGCATATGCGGAATTGCCTTCTTCAGTTCTACCATAAAGGCAGCTTCGCATTAGCGGGTTACCTTTATGTGTTAATCCTCGTAAGCAATCGGCATTACCGCCGCCGCCGCGCGTGCTCTCTTAAAATGCAGTTGTCCATCACAACCAACAAACCTGCCTTCAACGCGCGCTCTGCCGCTCCACTGTCAATCACCCCGTCCTGCATCCACACGCCTCTTGCGCCCAGGCGAATTGCTTCGTCCACGTGCTCGCCGGCTTCTTCAGAGCGCCGGAAAATATCCACCAGATCAAACTTTTCGGGCACCTCCTCCAGGCTTGGATATGCAGGCTCGCCCAATACTTCGCTTTCATTCGGATTGACGGGAATGATGCGGTAACCCTGCCGTTGCAGGTAGCGGGCGACATCATAACTAGGCCGCATCGGATTTGATGACAACCCAACTACCGCAATCGTGCGGCACTCATTCAAAATTGTTTCAATTGCCTTCGGATCATTCAGCCCAATCATTTCAATGCTCCTTATTGCTGTGATGTAGAGTGTTCATTGTTGACATTTTCAACCAGCGAACGGCTTCGGTAAAGCCATGCTGTTATTGATATACAGATCTGATCATAGCGCTTGTTTCAATTGAGATGGTTCCACTAAGATGCTCGGCTTATGGCAACCATCCTGTCGTCAAAAGTTTTGCCACTTGCCGCTTTGCGCGCCGAACGCGAACGGCTGCGCGAATCTGAAAAAAAAGTAGTCTTCACCAATGGATGCTTTGACCTGCTGCATCCCGGCCATGTGCGTTATTTGCAGCAAGCGCGGGCATTGGGTGATGCGCTGATTGTTGCGCTAAACAGCGACCGATCAGTGCGCGAATTGAAGGGCGACAAGCGTCCTATCCTGACCGAAGACGAACGCGCCGAAGTGATGGCGGCGCTGGCCTGCGTGGATTATGTGACGATCTTTGATGAACCGACGCCGCGCGAAGTGATTGCCGCGCTCTTGCCTGACGTGCTGGTCAAAGGCGGCGATTGGGGAGTAGATCAAATTGTGGGTCGCGAAGAGGTCGAGGACGCGGGCGGTCAGGTGATGAGCCTGCCGTTTGTGGATGGTTGTTCGACGACGGATGTAATCGAAAGAATCGCGCAGCGATACGGGCAAAAGTAACCAAGTGTAACCAAATGTAGCTGGACGAGGAGCAGCTTCGGTGTCCTCAAATTTCCAACAACTAGAAAACGACAAGGCGTTTCAGCGTCTGGTTGCCGAAGTGCGCGCGGGGCGACAGTTGGTCAATGTGGCCGGATTGAGTGGCAGCGCAAAGGCGCTGGCGTTGGCTACGCTGCACCACGCAACGGGCAAGCGTTTGGCCGTTGTCAGTCAGCGCAGCCGCGATCTGGAAGACTTGGAGCGCGATCTGCGCTTTTTTTATTGCCACCTGGGTGACCACGAAGAATGTGAGAACGAAATCTTCACGCTGCCCGCGTCCGAAAGCGATCCCTACAGCGGCACGTCGCCACACGCAGAGATTTTAGAACGCCGCGCGCTCGCCCTATGGCGGCTGACTGCGGGCATCGGTGACATTGTGCTGCTCACCTGCCGGTCATTGATGCGGCGGTTCGCGCCAGTTGATGAGATCAAGCAGGCTGTCGTCACATTACGCGTGGGCGAAGAGTTGCCGCTGGAGTATTTAATCGAGCATCTGGCGGCGGTGGGTTACGTGCGGTCTGATCCGGTTGGCGGCGTTGGAGAATTTTCTTCGCGCGGCGGCATTCTGGATTTTTATTCGCCGAGCGCCAATCCCTCTGAAAGCTTGGATGGAAAAGGCGCGTCGAATCCTGTGCGCGTGGAATTTTTCGGCGATGAGATTGATTCGATCCGCGAGTTCGATCCTGAAACGCAGCGTTCGTTGCGTGAAGTCAAAGAGGCTTTGATTGTGCCCATGCGCGATGAGCGTGCTGGCGCTGACGATTTTCGACAATGGGCTAAGGTGGCACGCCAGCATTGGAAGGACGACCGCTACGACCGCGCGCTCAGGGATCGCACGGTCTTCGCCGACGAAGGCGAGCAGTTTCAAGGATGGGAATATCTGCTGCCGCTGGCCAGACCGCTGTCAGCTTCGGTCTTTGATTATTTGCACGGCACAGTGTTGGTGATAGACGAACCATCGGAGTTGGAAAAACAAATCCGCGCGACGCTGGAAGAGTTGCAGCGGGATTACGAACGCGCTGAATCCATTGATGAACTGGCGCTGGCGCCGGAGCGGCTTTTTCTGACGCCCGAAGAATTGCGCAACAGGATTGGACGCGCGCAGCGCATTGACCTGCGGTTATTGGGCATTGCGGCGGCAGCAGTACAAGATGACCTGAACGTGGAAGACATCACCGCGCAAGCATCAATGCCGAACGTTGGTCTGCCGAACAGCGGCGATCAGAAATTCGCCGCCTTTCTGAATCGCGACCTTGCTGCGCCGCTCTTTTTGTTTCCGCCCGAACCTGACGCCATTGAAGTTGAACTCATCTCG
>JBDSAM010000498.1:0-11974 GCA_039922135.1 Blastocatellia bacterium | reverse complement strand
AGGAAACGAACTATGCCAGTAAAAATGAAGATCAAGAAAAACGACCAGGTGATCGTCATCTCCGGGCGAGACAAGGGCAAACGCGGTCGCGTCTTGGAGGTGTTAAGCAGGGAACGTAAGGTGCTGGTCGAGGGTATCAACATTCTGAAGCACTTCGAGCGCCCGAACCGCCAGAAGGGAATCGCAGGTGGCATCGTTCCCCGCGAAGCGCCGATTGATGTGTCGAATGTTATGTTGCTTGAAAATGGCGTGCCGACACGCGTTGGCTACCAAATTTTGCAAGACGGCCGCAAGGTGCGCATCTCAAAGAGAAGCGGAGCGGCGCTCGAATAAACGCAATTTCAAATTTCAGGCTTGAGATTTGAAGTCCGAGAGTTAAGTTATGTCACGACTGAGAGAAAAATACCTGAAGGAAGTGACTCCGGCGTTGGTCAAAGAGTTCAATTACACCAACCCGATGAGCGTTCCGAAACTGGATAAGATCGTCATCAACATTGGTTTGGGCGAAGCTATTCAAAATGCCAAGGCGCTTGACGCTGCCGTCGGCGACCTGATGATCATCACGGGTCAAAAGCCCGTTGTCACCAAAGCAAAGAAGTCCATTGCTGCGTTCAAACTGCGCGAAGGGATGAACATCGGTGCGATGGTTACGCTACGCGGCAACCGGATGTATGAATTCCTGGATCGCTTCGTCAGCCTGGCGCTGCCACGCGTGCGCGACTTTCGCGGCATTTCGCAGAAGGCGTTCGACGGGCGCGGCAATTATACAGTCGGCCTGAAAGATCAGTTGATCTTCCCTGAAATTGATTTCGGCAAGATTGACAAGGCGCGCGGGATGAACGTTTGCATCGTCACGACGGCCAAGACAGACGAAGAGGCGCGCTCGCTGCTGCGCCATTTGGGAATGCCGTTCCGGCAAAACTAGAGACCCAGGGGAACTATGGCGAAGACTTCAAAGATCGTTCAAGCGAACCGTAAACCGAAGTTCAAGGTACGTGGCTACAACCGTTGCAAGCGTTGCGGTCGCCCGCGCGCTTACCTGCGCAAATTCAATGTCTGCCGCATCTGCTTCCGCCAGTTGGCGCTGCAGGGGGATATCCCAGGCGTGACAAAATCAAGCTGGTAAGATGAAACGAACTTCGAGTGGAGTGAAACATGATAGTTGATCCGATTTCAGATATGTTGACGCGGATGCGTAATGCAATTAGCGCGCGTCATACCAAAGTGGATGTGCCAGCCTCACGCCTAAAGATCGAATTGGCGCGCATTCTCAAAGAAGAAGGCTACATTACCAATTACAGCATTAAGACCAGCGAAGGCAGTCATGCGCGAACGCTGCGAATCTTCCTGCGTTACGGCCCGAAAGGCGAGAGCGTGATCAGTAAGTTGAAGCGCATCTCGCGCCCAAGTTTGCGCGTGTATGTACCTGGCGACGAAGTTCCGAAAGTGCTTGGTGGACTGGGCATCAACATTCTGACCACATCGCGGGGCGTGATGACAGGCAAACAAGCGCGCAAGTCGAAGATCGGTGGCGAAGTTTTATGCAGCGTTTACTAACGGTTTGTAATAAGGCCTTTAGCCGGCAGCGGGCTGAAGGCGTTACTATGAAAACCCAAATGAGAAAGCTATGTCACGAGTAGGCAAAAAACCAATCGAAGTACCGAAAGACGTGAAGATCAATATCACGGATTCGACCGTTGAAGTGCAGGGGCCAAAGGGCAAGCTGACGACGGCGATTCCCGCTGGCGTCACTCTCAAACTGGAAGACGGCAAGCTGATTGCCGAACGCCAGGACGACGATCACGCCGCGATTCACGGCACGGCGCGCGCTCTGGTGGCCAACGCCGTCAAAGGCGTGTCGCTGGGCTTCACGCAAGAGATGGATATTGTCGGCGTCGGTTACAAGGCCGACCTGAGGGGCCGCAGCATCAATTTTGCGCTCGGTTACTCTCATCCAATCGAGTTCGTGCTGCCGGAAGGCATCTCGGCCAAGGTCGAGAAACTGGCGCGCGTAATTACACAGTACCAGACGACAGTTACGCTGTCGGGAATTGATCGGGAGTTGCTGGGACAAACGGCGGCGAATATGCACCACCTGCGCACGCCAGACGCATACAAAGGCAAAGGGGTTCGTTATGCGGATCGTCCGATGAAGCTCAAGCCTGGCAAGACCGGAAAGTAGACGATAAATTTCAAAGGCCGAACGAAGGAGCCCCAACAAGTGGACTGGTTCATCGTTTGGCGACAACTAAAGAATCGTTATGGCAAAAAGATCAAGACAGAATATGCGGCGCGCGGTTCATACCCGCATCCGTAAAAAGGTAGAGGGTACGCCAGAGCGCCCGCGTTTGGCCGTTTTTCGCAGCCTCAATCATATCTACGCGCAGGTGATTGATGACAAGAGCGGGATAACGCTCTGCTCAGCATCGAGCATTGAAAAAAGCGCGGGCATCACTAATGGAGGCAACATTGAGGCAGCGAAGGTGATTGGGAAGTTGATCGCGGATCGCTCCAAAGAGAAGGGTATCAATACAGTGGTGTTTGATCGCGGCGGGTGGCTCTATCACGGCCGTGTCAAATCATTGGCCGAAGCTGCCCGCGAAGCTGGGCTGCAATTCTAGCAATAAGCTGAAGAAGAGAGTTTCGGAGAATCGTTTTATGATGGATAGAATCAACGCAGACGGACTTGATTTGAAGGATCAGGTGATCTCGATCAACCGCGTCACTAAGGTGGTCAAAGGCGGCAAGAACATGTCGTTCGCAGCGCTGGTTGTGATTGGCAATCAGCAGGGAATCGTAGGCTTCGGCGCGGGCAAAGCGAAAGAAGTTCCCAATGCCATTCGCAAAGCGATTGAGGCAGCTAAACGCAACTTGATTCGGGTTCCACTGGTTGGCACAACTTTACCGCATCCCCTGGTTGGCAGGTTTGGCGCGGGCATGGTGATGCTCAAACCAGCCGTTGAAGGTACCGGCGTGATTGCTGGTGGCCCGGTTCGCGCAGTGATGAACGCGGTTGGCGTTAGTAACATCCTGACCAAAAGCCTTGGCTCGAACAACCCTCACAATGTCATTCGGGCCACGTTCGATGCGCTCTCGAATATGAGAAGCCGGGAAGAGGTTGCGCGTCTGCGGGGCCGCACCGTGGAGGAATTGTAAAGATGGCGAACGAGAATAAGATCAAAGTTCAGTGGTATCGCAGCGCGATTGCTGCTCCTGAAAAACATAAAGTTATTGTGCGCAGCCTGGGCCTGACGAAACTCAATCAGATCGTTGTGCGCCCTGATGATGATGCCGTGCGTGGAATGGTGGCAAAAATCCCGCATCTGCTGCGAATTGTTGAATAGCTTGTGGATTGATGATGATTGATTGTCATTGTGGCAATCGCCAATCTGGAATCCGCAATTGAGAGTTTGAGGTCTGAAAAGTTATGGCTATCGGCTTAAACAATCTGAAAGCGCCCGAAGGCGCAACTCATAAGAAAAAGCGCGTTGGGCGTGGCCCAGGGTCGGGCTTGGGGAAAACTTCCGGTCGCGGAAATAAAGGACAGAAATCACGCTCTGGTTATTCGGCCAAGCGCGGTTTTGAAGGTGGCCAGATGCCGCTCCACCGCCGCTTGCCGAAGCGTGGTTTCACCAATATCTTCAAGCGCGAATGGGCGGAGGTGAATTTGAGCCGTCTCGAAGAGTTGTTTGACACCGGCGTGACAGTGACTGTCGACGCGCTGGTCGAAAGAGGATTGGTTCGCAAGTCACTGCGTGATTCAATCGCCGTTCTTGGCAAGGGAGAGTTGAGTAAAACTCTAACCATCAGCGCCCATCGGTTCAGCGAGTCAGCCAAAAAGAAGATCGAAGCGGCGGGCGGTAAAGTGGAAATTATTGTCCCAAAGACTAGCGAATAAAGTTCTCAGGCTCCTGAAGGTATAGTTATGTTCGAGTCATTCATCAATGCAATCCGCAATCTGTTCAATGTCCCCGAACTGCGCAAGCGGGTGCTTTTTACGCTTGGGATGCTAGGGGTATATCGAGCTGGAATTCACATCTCCATTCCGGGCCTTGATCAGGAGGCGGTCAAGCAATTCTGGAACCAGGGCGGCGGTGGATTGTTCGGCGCACTTGACCTGTTTTCTGGAGGCAACTTCCGGCGGTTTTCGATCTTTGCGCTTGGCATTATGCCCTACATCACTTCTTCGATCATCTTGCAGTTGATGACTTCTGTCTATCCTGCACTGAAGAAAATTCAAGAAGAAGGTGAGCTAGGGCGGCGCAAAATCAATCAGTACACGCGCTATCTGACAGTTGTGCTTTGCGCTGTTCAAAGCGTCAGCTTGGCATATTGGCTTCAGCGTCAGACGGCGGGCGGCGGCGGATTCCCGCTTTCTTTGGTGCCCGGCGGTGGAATTGGGTTTGTGCTGGTTGCCACGCTCACATTGACGGCAGGCACTGTCTTCGTGATGTGGATCGGCGAACAGATCACTGAACGAGGCATCGGTAATGGAATTAGCTTGTTGATCTTTGCTGGCATTGTGGTTGGTGTGCCGAGTGCCATTAAGCAATTGTGGGAGCGGGTGAAGGACCCCGGCTCAGCCGTAGTCGTAATTATACTTCTGGTCGTAATGGTACTTGTCACGGCGGCGATCGTTTTCTTTGAACGAGGGACGCGGAAAATTCCAACTAATCACACAAGGCGGATGGTGGGCAATAAAATGGTTGCTACGCAATCTTCCCACTTGCCGCTAAAGGTCAATATTGCCGGCGTTATTCCGGTGATTTTTGCTTCCTCAGTACTGGCAATTCCGCAGAGCATGGCGACCTTCGGCCAATGGAAATGGCTGCAAAGCGTTAACACGGCCTTAAGCAGCGGCCATCCGGTCTACGAACTGTTGTTCATCGCAAGCATCGTCATGTTCTCCTTCTTCTATGTTTCGATTGTTTTCAATGCCGATGAGGTTGCGGAGAATTTGCGGAAGCAGGGGGCATTCATTCCCGGCATTCGTCCTGGCAAGCGCACGGGCGATTATCTTAACTCGATTTTGGTGCGGTTGACGACCGTTGGTGCCATCTATTTGGTGATTGTCTGCCTGATCCCGCAAATAATGATTAGCGGCTTCAAGGTTCAGTATCTTCCGTTTATTGGTCCTTGGCTGGACGGCGTCATTCAGAACATTCCGGGATTAAGCTGGATCCTTACCGGCTTGGGGATTACGTTCTACTTTGGCGGGACCAGCCTTCTGATCGTGGTTGGCGTAGCGATGGACACCATTAGTCAGGTCGAAGCACAGTTGGTTATGCGTCATTACGACGGCTTTCTAGGGCCGCGCGGAGGCCGGTTGCGCGGTCGCCGCGCCACCTAACGAATTATTTTCAGGTTTCGCGAGGCTAGGATATTCACCGCATATGTCGAGGATTATCGTGATGATTGGTCCGCCGGGCGCGGGAAAAGGCACGCAATCCCGCCTGCTTTCCGAGCGGTACGACTATCCGCAAATTTCGACTGGAGACATTCTGCGCGAAATGGCGCAGGCAGACACCGCACTGGGGCGAGAGATCAAGGCGACGCTTGATTCCGGCAAATTAGTCAGCGATGAAATTCTTGCCGAAGTGATATTGGCCCGCACATCGTTGCCAGATTGCCCAGACGGTTACATTCTTGACGGATACCCGCGCACTGTTAACCAGGCCCATCTGCTTGAAGAGTTGGCGGAGAAGCAAGGGAAGGATGTTTTCCTTGTCCGTGTGATGGTTCACGAAGAATCTCTCTTTAAGCGGCTAACCGGACGATGGACTTGTCCCCAATGTGGTGAGATTTACAACATCAACTTCCGGTCCCCGAAACTGGTTGGGGTCTGCGATCTGGATGGAGCGATGCTTAAACAACGCAGTGACGATAATTTGGAATCTGTCACCCGCCGTTTTGCTGAATATAAAGCTTCAACTGCACCGTTGATCGATTATTACCGTCAAAGCGGGCGATTGGTTGAGATTGATGGTGAGGGAAAAGTCGAGGATGTGCTTGAGAAGCTTTGTTCCGTAATTGAAGATGTAGTCAAACGGTGAAATCGGCCTCAGAGTAAAATGGTTATTCGGAAATCGCGGGATGAATTGGACAAGATGCGGCGAGCGGGGCTAATAGTCGCCGAGACGTTGCGCGAGTTGCGAGGGATGGTTGAACCAGGCATTACAACGCGTCAATTGGACGCTCATGCGGAGAAGAAGATTCGTTCCGCTGGAGCCTATCCGACCTTCAAACATTACCGCAAATTCCCTGCTTCAATTTGCGCTTCGGTCAATGATGAAGTCGTTCACGGCATACCGTCAGATCGGAAGCTCCGTGAAGGCGACATTATCAAGATTGATTGCGGAGCGACCTTGGATGGTTATGTGGGAGACGCCGCGATCACAATTCCAGTCGGGAAGATTTTACCGGAAATTGAAAATCTACTGGAAGTCACGCGCGCTTCGCTCTTTCGCGCAATGGAAAAGATGGTTCCAGGCAATCGTTTGTACGATGTCTCTTATGCCGTTCAAGAGTTTGTTGAAGAGAACGGATATTCTATCGTGCGGGACTTTTGTGGGCATGGGGTCGGGCAGCAGATGCACGAAGACCCACAAGTACCCAATTACGGTCGTCCCGGCACAGGGCCTAAACTGAAAGACGGATGGGTGCTGGCGATTGAGCCGATGGTAAATTTCGGAACTCACGAAGTGAAAGTGCTTGAGGATGGGTGGACAGTGAAGACGAAAGACGGTAAGGCATCCTCTCATTTCGAGCACACAATCGCGGTTACGGAAGACGGGCCGCTTGTAATGACGGCACTCGAAGACGGTACGCTGGCCCTATAAGGGGTCGCCTTGCAAAAACGAAACACGCGGCTATAATGCCGGTTTCGCAATTTAGCCACAGAAATCCGTGATAATGAACTGAAGAAGGTATGTCGAAAGAAGATGCAATAGAAGTGCAGGCAACCGTGTTGGAAACGCTGCCTAACGCCATGTTCAAAGTTGAGTTGGACAACAAGCATCAAGTCCTAGCGCATATCTCAGGCCGGATGCGAAAGAACTTCATTAAGATTTTACCGGGGGATAAAGTCCTCGTTGAGCTTTCCCCGTATGACTTGACGCGCGGGCGCATCGTATATCGCTTCAAGTAGGCGCACCCACAAATTGACCTTATAACTATAAAAAAAGCGAAAGAGGCTGAAATGAAAGTCAGAGCATCCGTCAAAAAGATTTGTGACAAGTGTAAAGTCATTCACCGGCACGGAGTTGTTCGTGTCATTTGTGTGAATCCAAAGCATAAGCAGAGGCAAGGATAGATTCAGAATCTCAGTCTCAATCTTATAAATTGGGACCTGATGGAGAAAGACAATGGCTCGTGTAGCAGGCGTAGATTTACCACCACAAAAGCGCGCTCAGATTGGCTTAACCTATATTTACGGTATCGGCAAATCGCGTGCGACTAGCATTTTGGGCGAGGCCGAAGTGGATGTGAATAAGAAAATTCGCGATCTGAGCGAAGAAGAGTTGATCCGTATTCGGACCATCGTTGACCAAGGCGGCAGCGTCGAAGGTGATCTGCGCAAGCAGATTCAGTTGGATATCAAGCGATTGATGGATATCGGCTGTTATCGAGGTTTGCGTCATCGCCGTGGCTTGCCGGTTCGTGGACAACGCACCAGCACTAATGCCCGCACCCGCAAGGGGCCGCGCCGCGCTACGGTTGCGAAGAAGAAGGTCGCCGGTAAGAAGTAAGAACAGCGCAGCCGGTGATTGGTGATCAGAAGACCAGTCGCCGATGCCAATCACCAATGACATAAATCATGGCAAAGCAGCAACAGACCGCAGGCAAAAAGAAAGTTTTCAAAAAGAAAGAGAAGAAGACCATTCCGCAGGGAATCGTCCATATCCAGGCGACATTCAATAACACGTTGGTGAGTATCACCGACCTGCAGGGCAACTTGGTTGCTCAATCGTCGTCGGGCGCAATGGGCTTTCGCGGATCGCGTAAAGGAACGCCATTTGCGGCCCAGCAAGCTGCCAATAAGGCCGCTGGCATCGCACGCGATTCCGGCATGCGTGGCTGTGAAGTCCGCGTTAAAGGCCCAGGCTCCGGACGCGAATCGGCTGTCCGGGCTATTCAGGCTGCGGGGATTGAAATAAAGCTGATTCGCGACGTGACGCCGGTGCCGCATAACGGATGCAGGCCTCCGAAGCGGCGTCGCGTTTAGGACCTCAAGCTTAGTAATTACGGCAGCGCGTCAGCAAATATGCAAATAGTCCACGCTGCCTGAGAATTTGTTTTGAAGGATTAACGGAGGAAACATTGGCAAGAGATAGAGGCAAACAATGTCGCCTGTGTCGGCGTGAAGGGATGAAGCTTTATCTCAAAGGCGAGAAGTGCTACAAGCCCTCGTGCCCGATCGAAAAGCGCGGAACCAATCCCCCAGGCCAACATGGTCCGAATACCAGGCGCAAAACGGTCGGCGGTTATGGTGAGCAGTTGCGCGAAAAGCAGCGTGTTAAACGCATCTACAACCTGCTTGAGACGCAGTTCCGTAACTACTTTGAGAAAGCTGCGGGCCAGAAAGGCGTAACGGGCGAGAACCTATTGGCACTGTTAGAGCGCCGATTGGACAATGTTATTTATCGGCTTGGCTTTGCGATGTCGCGCCGTCAGGCTCGTCAATTTGTCCGCCATGGCCATGTTCAGGTTAACGGCCGCAAAGTTGACATCCCATCGTTCCAGGTCAAGATCGGTGACGAAGTTGCAGTTCGGGAAAAGAGCACGGACAATACTCATATTCAAGGCTCTTTCCAGACGTCTGGAGGGCGTGGCCGTCCGGGATGGCTAGACATTGTCAACGCGGAAAAATTAATGGGCCGTGTGACAGCTTTGCCCCGCCGCGAAGACGTTGATCCTGAGATCAGAGAACAGCTCATTGTTGAGTTGTATAGTAAGTAGTTGCGCCGGAGCAGCTTGTCGGCACGACTACAGGCTTCCCGTCGCAAGACGTGATTGGGGCAAGATCGTAGTGATGCCAGGAAGATAAACGTTGACGGCAAACTGCGCGGTGCGTGTTGTTGGGTTCGTAAAAGTTGGAGAGAAAAGATCAGCATGTGGACAGGATTCCAGAAACCGAAACGTTTGACATGCGAAACCATGACGGATAGCTACGGCCGTTTCTCAGCCCAGCCTTTCGAGCGCGGTTTCGGCACGACCATTGGCAATTCTTTGCGCCGCGCATTGCTTTCATCCATTGAAGGCGCGGCTATTACAGCAATCCGCATCGAAGGCGTATTGCATGAATTTTCCTCGATTCCAGGCGTGGTTGAGGATGCGACAGACATTATCCTTAACCTGAAACAGATTCCGTTTAAGCTTCATTCAGGTGAAGCGAAGACGATTCGTATTTCGCGTTCTGAACCGGGCGAGATGACTTCTGCAGACATCGAAGCGGATGGAGATGTGGAAATTCTAGATTCGAATATTCATATTGCCACTATCAGTGAAGGCGGCAATCTGAATATTGAATTGAGGCTAAAAAAGGGACGTGGTTACGTTTCTGCTGACCGTAATTTCGATGATGATCTGCCAGTCGGCTATATCCCGGTTGACTCAGTGCATACCCCGGTTACGAAAGTCAATTTTCACGTGGAAGCGGCGCGATTGGGACAGGACACCGATTACGACAAGCTCCTGCTGGAAGTCTGGACGAATGGCAGCATTTCGCCGGAACACGGAATTGGTCTAGCGGCGAAGTTGATCAAGGATCATATGACGATCTTCATCAACTTCGAGGAAGAGGTCGAACAGCCGGTCGAATCCGTCGCTACCAGCAACACTACTGCTGGCAGACCATCACAGCCGTTTAACGAGCATCTGGATAAATCCGTGGATGAGCTTGAGCTGTCTGTTCGTTCATACAATTGCCTGAAGAATTCCGACATCAAGACAATTCGCGACCTGGTGCAGAAGAGCGAAGCCGAGATGCTCAAGACCAAAAACTTTGGGCGTAAATCGCTCAACGAAATCAAAGATATTCTGCAAACCATGGGGTTGGGGTTGGGGATGAAGTTCGACGAGAACGGCGCGATGGTCAAAGGACCAGATCTATAATCCCCGCGGCCTTGCGGATCGAAAAGAGATCTTAAGCTGAGGAAAAGAGAGTCATGAGACACCTTGTTGCACACAGAAAATTGGGCCGAACGTCATCGCACAGGAAGGCGTTGCTACGGAACCTTTGCACGTCACTCGTCCTTCACGAGCGGTTAATCACGACCTTGCCGAAAGCCAAAGAGTTGCGCCCTTATGTTGAAAAGGTCGTAACTTTGGCGCGTCGCGCTTATACTGCTGGCCAGGCTGGCAGTACACAGGCCTCCGTTCACGCCATCCGCCAAGCTGCGAAGTCATTCTTTCCCGGTAACACCGGCAATGACAGCAAACAACACAATCAGGAGGCTGAGCGTACAGCCGGCGTGGCGGCATTACGCAAAGTGACCAATGAACTGGCCGAGCGTTTTGCCGGTCGCCCTGGCGGTTATACGCGCATTTACAAGCTCGGGCCTCGTAAAGGCGATGGTGCTGAGATGGCCCTGATCGAGTTCATTGGCAGTGAAAATAAGAGGGCAGTCGAAGACAAAGCTGAAAAAGTAGAGAAAAAGTAGAGTCATCGCCAAGGTGGTTTCTCGCACCTTTGTCTTAAGCCTCAACCCTGCGAGGGATCACGCGGTTGAGGCTTTTGCTTTCTCATCAAACCACAAAACACCGTCAGACCTAGATTGCTTATGAAAAAGACCGAGCGGAGACCGAGAAGCACGGAGACGGATGCCCCGAAAGCTGAAGTAGCCAAAAGAAGGACAACTGCTCATTCCGCAGATGAGCTAAGCCTGCCGGAAATCAAGCAACTTATTGAGCTAATCTTTGAAAAGCAGTTCAATGAATTTGAGCTTGAACGTGGGAGTTTCCGGTTGCGCCTGTCGAAGGGCCTGGAGAAGGCCTCAGCCGGACAAGCGGCTGAATCGGCAATGATTGCGCCACCGCTCGCGTCCGCGCCATTGGTTGCGCCACTATCTTCAGTAATTGCGACCGCTCCCTCCGCTCCGCCGGAAGAGAACCTGCATATTCTGACCTCGCCGATTGTCGGTACTTTTTATCGTTCTCCCTCGCCAACCGCTGCTTCATTCGTCAATGTTGGCGATTCAGTTGAAGTGGGTAAAGTGGTCTGTATCATCGAAGCAATGAAACTGATGAATGAGATTCCATCCGACACCAGCGGCACCATCGCCAAAATCTTTGTCGAAAGTGGTCAGCCGATTGAGTTCGGTCAACCCTTGTTCGGGATCAAAAAATAGCTGTCGGTTGTCAGTTGTCAGTTGTTACGCGAGCGCCACTGACCACTGACTACCGGCCACCAACCACCGGCCTATGTTCAAAAAGATTCTTATCGCCAATCGAGGCGAGATTGCCTGCCGCATCATCTGGGCGTGCCAGGAATTGGGCATCAAGACCGTTGCCGTACATTCCATCGCCGACCGACACAGCCTGCATGTGCGATTTGCCGACGAGGCTGTTTGCATAGGCCCAGCCCCTTCCGCACAAAGTTACCTGAACATTCCGCAGATCATCGCTGCCGCAGAGATCACCAACGTTGACGCGATCCATCCGGGCTACGGTTTCCTTTCTGAAAATGCGCACTTCGCCGAAGTATGCAAAGAATGCAATATCACTTTCATCGGACCAACCCCGGACGTAATCCGGAAGATGGGGGATAAGGCCGAAGCCAAGGCCACGATGCGATCCGCTGGCGTGCCGGTAACGCCAGGCAGCGATGGGTTAATCGAAGATGAAGATGAAGCTATTCGCGAAGCCGGGCGCATCCGCTATCCCGTGTTGATCAAAGCGACAGCGGGTGGTGGCGGACGTGGCATGCGTATCGCCCACAGTCGCGGCGAACTCGTCAACGCTTATCAGACCGCGC
>JBDSAM010000497.1:0-6674 GCA_039922135.1 Blastocatellia bacterium | reverse complement strand
ATGGTAAGCAGTTATTGCCCAAGGAAGATGAGCGACTTAACGGCCTGACAAAAAACGACCGCTCCGGGGTTTCAAAGTTCACTCGTGGGATTGAAGCCCGTAGTACCCTAGATAAGCAAAAAGCTGTAGTAGCCCGGCAAAGCTTGATTGCGAGGATAGAGCAATTAAAAGCCGACATCGAGGCAAAAAAGCTTGAGTTGATGGAGCTAAAGGAACAATTGACTGAACTTTAATCACATTTGAGCAAAAGTGGCTTGGAGGGTGATGCTGGTTATGTGGCCGCGATGGTGTCAGCCACCTTGATGCTCTTTAAGTTGAATAAGGTTTAATGGGGAAGGCTGATGCGCCAGCCGGAGAGCAGCTTTCGGTATATCTCTTCAGCCTTCTGTTTTTCGCCAAGCGAAGCATAAAGGCCTGCGAGCAGCGCCAGTGCGGCGTACTCTCGCTCGCGGTCTTTCAATTCACGCCACAAAGCCAGCGCCTGTTCGATCTGTTCCCGCGCTTGAACCTTTTCATTCAGCAGGGAATTGGTTTCGCCAAGGCCGGTCAGGAAGATCGCCTGGCGAGGCTTGTCATTCACCGTACGCGCAAGCGGCAGCCCTTGCTGATATAGTTCGCGTGCTTGGGCAATCTCTCCCAGTGATTGGTGGACGAGGGCCAGATTGCCAAGCGCGATAGCTTCACCGCGCTTGTCGCCGATCTCCTGCCGAATTCGCAACGCTTGCCCGTAATGCTCCTTTGCTTTCAGCCAATCGTCCGAACCTGCGTACCAGGCACCCAGGTTGTTGAGCGTCGTTGCCTCTCCACGCTTGTCGCCGCTCAAGCGGCGCAATGGCAATGCTTCCAGATAAAGTTTCAATGCCTCTTCGCGTTCACCCCTTGCCAGCCGCAACGTCGCCAAATCGCTCAGCGTAGTCGCTTCGCTGCGTTTGTCGCCCAGGGCACGCCAGACCGGCAACGACTTCGAATAAAACTCGATCGCGCCGGCTTTGTCTCCCAGAGAGTCTGAAACGAATCCCAGATTGCTCAGGCTGACAGCTTCGCCGCGTTTATCACCGATCGTGCGCCAGAGCGGCAGCGCCTGATTGAACAATTGTGCGGCCTGTGGAAACTGGCCTGCGCGCGCGGCCAGACCGCCCAGACTGTTGAGCGCCATTGCCTCGCCCGGCTTGTCCTGGGCTTCGTGCCACAGCGCCAGCGCCTGTTGGTAATTCTCAAACGCTTTCTGCCCTTGCCCTTGCTCTTCGTAAAGCTTGCCCAGATTGAAGAGCGTGGCGGCTTCGCGCGTGTTCCTGCCGCTGCCTTCATCTATCATTTGATTCTGGCGGGTCAGCCCAGCCGCTTGTACGATCAGCCTGGCCTGATTGAAAAGCTGCTGCGCCTGTTGTTTGTCGCCGATGGAATTGTATATGCGGCCAAGCTGCGTCAGCGTTGCGGCTTCATTCGTTCGATTGCCTGCCGCGCGCCAGAGCGGCAGCGATTGATGGTAATAGCCGATAGCCTGTTGCCGGTCGCCCAACGAATCGGAGATCGCGCCCAGTTGATTCAGCGCACTCGCCATCGCTTCCGGCTCGCCCAGTTTGCCCGCCGCGCGCCACAGCCGCAGCGCTTCTTCATATTTCTGCATTGCCTGGCGCAAGCTTTTGGCTGTGCCCTGCGCGCGTAAAGTTTCGGCTTCCTGCTGCAGGTTCCGCGCGACCACTGGGTGCTGTTCGGGCGATGCCGCAGCTATATTTTCAACGCGGCTGTCAGCACGCCCTATCTCGCGCGGCACGTTGATGCGATATGAATAATCGTAAAGCCCTTCAATCACAGGCTTGGATAATTTAGGCAGAATGATTCTGAACGGGCCAATTTTGGCGGGCGGCAATATAGAGGGCTGCGTTTGTGCTGTAGCAGAAAGGCAACCCATTGCCAGCAATGCCACAACGCCCCAGGCAAACAGCCAGCGGCTTCGCGGCGGGTTGGAACGGGGGGGGGAATTCATAAGACGCAGATTGAAAATCATTCCAGGCAAGCGGCAGGAAGATATACAGGGCGGGAAGGGAAGACAACTGGTAAGCAGCGCGGGGATGAAGTATGAGGAACGTGAGCGGCCTGAGTCTTGCGCTAATCGCTGCTCACGCAACCAGCAGGTCGCTCACGCTCCCCATACCATATCAAATGATGAGCCGCTTTATTGCGTGCCAAGCCGCAATACCAAGCCGGTTGAAATTCGGAAGTTATGCTGTGAATCGTCGTTGAATCGGGTCAGCACGTAGTCGGTCTGAAACAGGCGAATTGCCAGATTCGGATGAACCGTGGCGTCCAGTCCGCCGCCAATTGCCAATGCGAATGCAGCATCGTCTGATTTAAGCCTTCCTGAAGCTGTCCGCACCGAAACGTTTTGCCGTGCCGCGCCCAGCAAAACGTGGCCGAACGGCGTCAGCACTTTGTGTTTGCGGTACGAAAAGCGAGGCCCGACCAGAAAAAGATAACCGCTGACATCTGCCTTGTTGGTAAGGCTGAAGACACTGGCTTCGCCGTAATGGCCGCTGAAGTCAGCGGCAATGCCGACCCACTTGTTGATATTGACCGCTGTTGAAGCGTTCCAGCCGTGCAGGTCAATTCCGCCGTTGTCATCATCGGCGCGCAAGTATGAATAGCCGCCGAAAATTTCGACCCTCGGCGCGTCTTGCGCTTGTGTGATCAGTGGCAAGGCAAGCAAAAGGGCAGCAATGAAAAAGAGCTTTCGCATGAAATTCCTCCTAAGGTTTTTATTCTGGGGCAACTGTGAATCAGCGATGCAAAAGGGCAGGTCACCATTGAAAGACTGGATCATCGCTGCCGGATCACAGCACTGATTCGAATGTTGAGTTTTCAGAAAACGTCGGTGATAGGGATCAATAACAAGAGGCTGCCGGCAATTGAGCTACAACAATGAAGAATGCTTGAGGGGGCACCATTGACGAGCTTTGTTGGCCTCTGGCCGTTGAAATGTTGACGAAAGTTGCCAGAATTAACGGGGTTGGTGGCGCGCGTATGATAAGCAATTCGTTGGCGATTGCAACAGGGAATTTTTGATAGCCGGTGGTCGGTGGTTGGTGGTCGGTGGTTGGTCAAACCCGCATGAGGCTCTGTAGAATGTCGCGGCATTACCAAGGGCGATGGACTGGAAGCAATATGCTTGACGAGAAGATCAACGACCGACGACCGACCACCGACCACCACTTATGCTCCGACTGATTATTCAAAACGGCACACACTCTGGCGCGCAGTTACACCTGGATCAAGGTTGGCTGGTGCTGGGACGCGGCGAAGAAAGCGTGGTGCGCTTCGTCGAACCGAGCGTTTCTACCCGCCACGCGATCATTGCCACGGAACACAACGAATTTTTCGTGCTTGATCAGGACAGCAGGAATGGGACATTCCTGAACGGCGAGCGGGTTCATACTGCCAAGCTGGCGCACGGCGATGTGATTGAGCTGGGGCCGTTCGGCCCGCGATTACACATCGTGATTGAGCGGCACGCACCTGTATCGGGTGCCGACCCGCACGCTGAAACCCGCCCGCAGTTTATTGACACGGCGCGTGCGCGTTCGCCGCAGACGGTGCGATGGACAATTCGCGAGGCTGCGCAAACCATCGGCCTGTACAACCCAGATCACGATTCCGGAGATGCGCCTACCGCGCCGGGCGTCGCTTTGCTGGCGATCTTATGCGCGGTGATGGGCGTGATCGTGCTGGCGCTCAGTTTTATGAATTTTGGGCTGTCGGTTTCGATCCGTGCCGGACTGATGGCGTTCATCCCAGCAATCATCTACCTGAGCATGTTCCTGTGGTTGGATCGGTACGATCCCGAACCTGTTCGCACCTTGGCTTTCGCATTTGCGTGGGGCGCGGGCGTGGCGATACTGGTTTCCAGCGTCTTCAACGAAATCTTCAAAAGCACCTTCAATGACTTTCTGACGGGCATCCTCAGCGCTCCGCTGATTGAAGAGGGCAGCAAAGGAGTGGGCGTGCTGTTAATTGCTGTGCTCTTCCGCCGCGATTTCGACAGCGTCGTTGACGGAATTGTCTATGCCGGCGTGGTCGCGCTCGGCTTTGCGACGATGGAGAACGTGGATTATTACGGCGATAGTTTTGTCACCGGCGGCCCGGACAGATTGATGGGGACATTCATTGTGCGCGGAATACTCTCGCCGTTTTCTCACGTGCTGTTCACCTGTATGACCGGCATCGGCTGCGGCATTGCGCGCGAAACGCACAAGAAGGTGTTAAAGGTTGCCGCCCCATTGATCGGATACTGTGCGGCGATGTTCCTGCATGCCCTATGGAATGGGCTGGCTTCGTTTTCGCCAACTTTATTTTGGATGGGGTACTGGATGCTGGAGTTTCCGCTCTTCATCGCATTCGTCTGCGTGATTGGAATTCTGGTGCGGCGAGAGGGACAAATTCTAAAACGAACGCTCGGTACCGAAGTCGAACGCGGGCTGATTTCAGACGATCAGCTAAAAATCGCCATCTCTGTTTTTCGCCGCAGCAGTTGGGTGATAGGAGCGTTCGGCAACAGCGAACGCTTTAATGCGCGCCGCCAATTCCTGCGCGCGGTAGCCAAACTCGGCCTGTGCCATTGGCACAATTCGCGCGCAGCCGAAGCCAGCGGCCATACAGGCAGCTTTTCGATGATTCCTAAATTACAAGCCGAAGTTTTTAGATTACGCGACCAGATCGGCTGAGCGGTTAGAAATTCGGTACGGAACCGGGAGCGGTAGCGACTGGGCGTTTCCTGAGAGAACTCGCGAGTTCACCCGGTCGCTACCGCTCCCGGTTCCGTACCAACGGAGAAGAAGGATCAATATGGCATTACTTGCAACAACGCTTCCACCAGGGCCGAAATCAATTATCCCCGGCATCAATCTATTCAGCCTTTTCAGCATTCGCCGTAACCCCATCCAGTTTCTGACGAAGGTTGCTGAGCAATATGGGGACATCGCTTTTTTCAAACTTGGGCCACAGCCGGTCGTTCTGCTAAATCATCCTGATCACATCCGCGACGTGCTGATCACGCACAACAAAAATTTTATGAAAGGCGAGGGCTTGCAGCGGGCGAAACGGCTGCTGGGCGAAGGACTGTTAACCAGCGAAGGCGAGTTTCATCTGCGCCAGCGGCGGATGGCGCAGCCCGCATTCCATCGGCAGCGGGTCGCAGGATATGCAACGACGATGGTCGAATATGCTGTCCGAACGCGCGAAAGCTGGCAAAGCGGTGAAGAGCGCGATGTTTCGCGCGAAATGATGCGAATGACGCTGGGGATTGCGGGCAAAACTTTATTTGACGCTGATGTCGAAACCGAAGCCGATGAGATTGGCAATGCGCTCAGCCAGGCAATGGAAGTTTTCAATTATTTGACGCTGCCATTTTCACAATTGCTTGAGCGCTTGCCCATTCCCGCGATGAAGCGATTCCGGCAGGGCCGCGAGCGGCTGGACTTAACGATTTATCGAATGATTGCCGAACGGCGCGCCAGTGGTGAAGATCGCGGCGACCTGCTTTCGATGCTGATGCAGGCGCGCGATGTTGAAGGCGATGGTTCAGGCATGACCGATGCACAACTGCGCGACGAAGTGATGACCATCTTCCTGGCTGGGCACGAAACGACGGCTACCGCGCTGACCTGGACTTGGTATTTGCTTTCGCAGCATCCTGACATCGAAGCCAGATTTCATGCTGAAGTTGACCAAGTATTAAACGGCAATCTGCCAACAGTGGAAGACTATCCCCGCCTGCGTTACACAGAAATGATTTTTGCCGAATCCATGCGGCTGTATCCGCCCGCGTGGATAATCGGTCGGCGTGCGCTGGGCGATTACCGGCTGGGCGATTACCAGATTCCGGCGCGCGCGATTATTTTGATGAGCCAGTACGTGATGCATCACAACTCAAAATATTTTCCTTCTCCCGAACGCTTCGACCCTGAACGCTGGACGCCGGAAGCGCGTGAAGCCCGTCCGAAATTCTCTTACTTTCCATTTGGCGGAGGTCCCCGATTGTGCATCGGCGAAAGCTTTGCGTGGATGGAAGGCGTGCTGGTGCTGGCGACACTGGCACAACAGTGGAGGTTGCGGCTGGTTCCCGGCCATCCGATCGAGATGCAACCGCTGGTCACTCTGCGCCCGAAACACGGAATGCGAATGGTGATTGAACAACGTTAAAGAGCAGGTGATTGACGCTTGCCGACTGGGCTCATAGAATACGCTCCTTCGTTCACACCACTCACTTCGCTACCAAGAAAAGCCGGAAGGGAGACATGCTTATGACTTCACTGCTCAAGCTTCGGAATATCTTTCTCTGCGTTACTGTCGTTCTGGCGACGGTGGTGATCGTCGTGCCGGACACCTCATTTGCGCAATCGTCATCTCAACCAAGCAAGGAAAATCTGGCGAGCAAGGAAAACCTGGAATCGCGCCGCTGGTTTCAGGATGCGAAGTTTGGCCTGTTCATCCACTGGGGCGTTTACAGCGTGCTGGGCAAAGGCGAATGGGTGATGAACAACGACAAGATGCCCGTCAACGAGTACGAGAAGCTGCCCGCGCAATTCAATCCGACTGAGTTCGATCCGGCAGAATGGGTGGCAATGGCCAAAGCCGCTGGGATGAAATACATCACCATCACCAGCCGCCACCACGATGGT
>JBDSAM010000496.1:0-2905 GCA_039922135.1 Blastocatellia bacterium | reverse complement strand
CATTCTGTGATTGAGCGTTCGTCGCAGATATTCAATCAATGCTGAGGAAAGACAGGGAAATACATTCCCACAGAAATAACAAGGCTGATGTGGCAATTCGCGACATCAGCCAGATAGGTGCATGTGGCAAATTCCTATCTGGCGATAATGCCTGTGTAATCGGTTCAGCTCTGATGCTATGGGAGGGTATGATGTCGTGCGTGAACTACTTCCTGCTCCGGCGCGGCAACAGCCTTTTGAAAGAGCGCACGCCGAGAGTTCGTCTTGTAAGAAACTCGAAATCACCTGGCGGATATGATGATACAAGCTGCTTCAGAAGCATTAACTGTGCCGGAAGCCTTGGCGGAAACCCATTTCTCAATCACTGTTTTTATCACGTTATTGTTGATCGCTTCAGGCGTGGCGATGGCGACCAAATGGGTGCGGCTGCCCTACACGCTGGCGCTGGTGATTGTCGGGCTGATCATCAGCCCGATGCATTTCCTGCCAGCGGTTCACATCTCGCCAGAATTGATTCTGCTGATTTTTCTGCCTGCGTTGTTATTCGAGGCGGCTTGGAACCTGAAGCTCAACCATCTGCGTGAAAACCTGCTGCCGATTCTGACGCTGGCAACCGCGGGCGTCGGATTGTCGGTGGGAGTAATCGGACTGATTCTACATTTTGGCATTGGCCTATCGTGGGGAACGGCGTTGCTTTTCGGGGCGATTATTTCAGCGACAGACCCGGTGTCGGTGCTGGCGCTCTTCAAACAGCTTGGCGCGCCCAAACGGCTGTCGGTCATCATCGAAGGCGAGAGCCTGTTCAATGACGGCACGGCAGTCGTCGTCTTCCGCATCCTGCTGGGCCTGGTCGTCGGCGCGACGACGATCAATTCTCCGGGGCAACTGATCGTCGCCTCGCTGCGCGATTTCAGCATCGTGGTATTTGGGGGCATCGCGGTCGGCGCGGTCATCGCGATTATCGCTTCGAAACTAACTTCATACTTCGACGATCACCTGCTGGAAATCACCCTGACGACGATTGTGGCCTATGGTTCCTTTCTGTTGGCCGAAGAGATGCACGTCTCACCCGTGATGGCCGTGCTGGTGGCTGGATTGATTCTAGGCAATTACGGCAGGCAGACGGGCATGTCACCAACGACGCAGGTGGCGGTCAACTCGTTCTGGGAATATGCCGCCTTTGTCGTCAATTCGCTCGTGTTTTTGTTGATCGGGCTGGAAATTCAGATCACGACCTTGACTGAAAACCTTGGTCCAATTACGTGGGCTGTCGCGGCGATGCTGATTGCGCGCCTGGTTGCTGTTTACGGCCTGACGAGCTTGATCAACCTGCGCGCCGAACCGATTTCATTCCGTTGGCAACACGTTTTGTTTTGGGGCGGCTTGCGGGGTTCGCTTTCAATCGCCCTCGCGCTGAGCCTGCCGACTGCGTTGCCAGGCCGGCGGACGCTGGTGGCGATGACTTTCGGCGCGGCGATTTTCAGCCTGCTGGCGCAAGGGCTGACGATTTCGCCTCTCTTGCGCTGGCTGAAGATTTCCACTCCGCATCCGGATTTCAAAGCCTACGAAATTACGCGGGGCTGGCTGCTGGCGGAAACAGCGGCGCTCGCCGAAATTGACCTGTTGCGCAAACAGGGACTGATGACCGAGCGCGTGCATCAGGCTTTACGGCCTTCGCTTGCGCAGAGGCAGGATGAGCTGTCGCAGCGGCTACGCGAGCTTGATGTTACGGACCGGGACGTTGATCAACAATTAAAGAACCGAATGCTGCAACACTTGCTCGCCGTTAAGAAGGCGCGGCTGACAACACTGCTGCACGAAGGCTTGCTGTCGGAAGAAGCTTTTCGCGAAGTGAACGAGACTTTGGATCAGGATTGGGCGCGTCTGCAAAATGAGATTGCTTCGCCGGATGCGGAGGCAGATGCGGCGGGCTGAGGGCGAAAGTCGGCGTCGCGGCTAATCAGTTCCAGCCATCCGGATGTTCAATCTTTTTATTCGCGCCTATTTTCCGCCTCAACAATTTCCACTGGCAGCCCCCAGATGGAATTATTGATCACTTCGACAACGTGAAAACCCGCCTGTTCGATAACTTCCCGGACATAAATCGGGCGGCAATCCACGTACCCCGGCATCCGGCGATGCGCCCACTCATAGAGTTTGACCATCAAACGTTCTTTCCCCTGCTTTGACATGGCGACCACGCAAATTCGCCCGCCCGCTTTCAGCACTCTGCGGCACTCCCGCAAAACGACGGGAATCTCCGGAGTGTCAAACAGCTCTAGCGTGAAGCTCATAAAAACTGCGTCAAAGAACTCGGCCGCAAATGGCAGCGCTGTTGCGTCGCCGCATTGCAATTCCACTCTTTCGGCCAGCCCGGCGTCCAGCAACCGCTCGCCTGCGACCTCAAGCATTCCTTCCGAAAGATCAATGCCAAAGACTTTCCCCGTCTGGCCAACTGCTTGCGCCAAAGACAAAACGCCGTGCCCGGTGCCGAAACCGATCACGAGTGCGTTTTCTCCTTCGCTTGCCCGTAAGAGCTTCAACCCAAGATTGCGTGACTTTCTCTCACTTCGATCCGTCAGCAGGTCGTACCAGCCGCTCAATTGGTCGTAATGTGATTTCGCTTCCTGCCTGGTTCTGCTGACCCGTTCGATTTCCGCTTTGCGGCGGCTGGCTTCACTCATACGCCTTCCTTCTGATTGATTCGTAATTCTTCTGTTATGTGCGATAGATCGGCTTCGTCATCTTCCTCTGCCAGCGCGGCGGCAATGTCATGCATGGTGATGATCCCGAGTAGCTTGGCCGGTTCGTGGCGGCTGACGACCGGAAGCCGCATAAATCCCTTTCGTCCCAGTTTGAATACCACCATTTGCAAGGTATTTTCGGGATGGACTTGGATCAGTTT
>JBDSAM010000495.1:0-4299 GCA_039922135.1 Blastocatellia bacterium | reverse complement strand
GGGTTTCGCTACAAGACGCGTCTCGCGAGTCTACCCGGTCGCTACCGCTCCCGGTTCCGTACCGACGCACTCTTGCTGCGCTTACGACTCAGAAGCGACAGTCCCAATCAGAGCCTTGATGTAACCGAAACTATATGCGAATGCAGCGATACTTGTTGTGTCTCCGGCGACGTGGGGAACGTGATCCGGCATCATCATGCCGTCGTACCCAATCTCTTTATAAACGCGCATGGCTTTTAACATGTCCACGTCGCCATCATCAATGAACGTCTCTTGAAAGTTCAGAAACCCGCCGCGAATATTGCGGAAGTGGACGTTGAAGATTTTGCCCTTGCCGCCGAAATACCGAATGACATCGAAAATCTCTTCGCCCGGCTTCTTCAGCATTTCGGAAACTGTGCCCTGACAGAAATTCAAGCCGTGATATTTGCTGGGCGCAATGTCCACAAAACGCTTCAGCCCTTCGACACTGCCCAGAACTGTGTTAACGCCACGAAAGCCTTTGTCGTGTGGCATCCCAGGATCGTGCGGATGACAGGCCATTCGTACTTTGTACTCTTCCGCGACTGGCATGACGCGTTTCAGAAAGTAGGTGATACGTTCCCAATATTCGTCCGCATTGACCGGCCCGGCTTCTGTCAACGGCGGTTCCTGTTTGGCTTTTTCATACACGAAAGTGCTGTATTGCGCGCCGCCGCGCCCCATCGTGGGTTCGCTGCGGACGACGCCCAGAATGCTCATGTTGTATTTCAACGCCGGAATGCCCGCGCGCGCGGCGTTGCGGATCATCTGGCACATTGTGTCGATCTCGCGGTCGCGCTCAGGACTTTTGCCCAGCATGATGTTCGGGTTCTCGGCCTTGGTAATGTAAGCCGAACTGAGCGGCAGCGGAACCATTTCCAATTTGATGCCGAACGATTCCACACGCTCGCGCAAGCGCATCAGTCCTGCAACCGACCAGGTTTCGTCAAGCTGCTTCGCGGGCAGCGCGCTGCAGATGTTATTGACGCCAAACGCTGCCAGCAGCCGCAGCCATTCATCCGAATGGTTGTGCTGATGGCCAACCTTCATTAAAGCCTTCTTCGCGCTCTTCTGTGTCGGCGCGGCTATGGCGCGATCCGGCAGCGTGGAAGCGGCAGCGGTGGTTGCTGCCAAGCCGACAAACGTTCTGCGATTCATGGTTCCTCCGGACGAACGAGACAGCACTTACACGTTGCTTCTGGCGAGGCACCTGCTTTTAGTCCGTCCCTTTTTGAGATGATTTACTGCTTGCGTGCTTTGGCCGTGATTATCCCCGGCTTCGGCGTGGAACGCCAGAGAGACAGAACGGGAGCAGAGCGACCTGCTTTGCTCGCAGTAGATCGCTTACGAATGCTCAGGTCTCTCACGCTCCTCGTACCGTAATGTCATATGCCCAAACGCCGCACCACCGGGCGAAGCCCTCTGGAAGATATGTGGGCGGTGGCCGGTCTGATTGGCATATTGGTCAGCCACACGGGCGATAAGGGAGGATTTTGATGGCGGGGATGGCAAGATGCGTCGAATGGCGATTCATGGATTGGCTGCAAACAAGGGCAATAGATGGCATGCCACACTAATAGAAGAGGGCATGCATTAATCACGCATGCCCTCTTCTATTACATTCGTTACGGTTTAAGCACTACCTTGATACAGCTTTCCGCTTTGTGGCTAAAGACGTCGTAGCCTCTGGCCGCATCTTCTAATCCCATTCGGTGCGTAATAATCCGCGATGGGTCTATCTCGCCTTTTTGTATCCGATCCAGCAGGAAAGCCATATAGCGATGCACATGGGTCTGCCCCATCTTTAACGTCAACCCTTTGGCAAAGGCCGCACCGAAGGGCATCTTGTCCAAATAGCCGCCGTACACGCCGGGCACTGAAACTGTGCCGCCTTTGCGGCAGGAATTGATAGCCTGCCTTAGGGCGGTTAGGCGATCCGTAGCCATATACAGCGCCGTCTTAGCTCGATCATAGATGGCATCAACGCTAGTGCCGTGCGCTTCCAGACCGACGGCATCAATGCAGGCATCCGGCCCCAATCCGCCTGTCATCTCCTTCAACGTGTCAAACACGTCCACTTTGCTGAAGTCCACTGTTTCCACCTTTCCGAATGTACGAGCAAGCTCCAAGCGTTCCGCCACATCGTCAATGGCAATCACCCGCTCTGCGCCCAGCATCCAAGCGCTGACGATAGCGAATTGACCAACAGGCCCGCATCCCCAGACTGCAACCGTATCGCCTGGGGTAATGTTGCAATTTTCCGCAGCCATAAATCCGGTCGGAAAAATATCAGATAGAAAGAGCGCCTGTTCATCTGTGATTCCCTCTGGAATCTTGAATGGGCCAACATCAGCAAATGGGACGCGAACGTATTCGGCCTGCCCGCCAGCATACCCACCATACAAATGCGAATAACCAAACAGCCCTGAACCGGAAAATCCGTATAGGGCCTCTGCCTTGCGCGCGTTTGGATTCGAGTTATCGCATAACGAAAACAGTTCTTTCCGGCAGAAGAAGCAATTGCCGCAAGCAATGGTGAATGGCACGACCACGCGGTCACCCACTTTCAGCTTCCGGCATTCACGCCCGACTTCGACAACTTCCCCCATAAATTCATGGCCAAGAATATCCCCCTTCTCCATCGTTGGAATATAGCCGTCATACAGATGCAGGTCAGAACCGCAGATGGCTGTAGTTGTGATCCTGATAATAGCGTCGTTAGGATTAACGATCTCTGGATCTGGAACTGTCACCACACGCACGTCTTTTTTTCCGTACCAGCATAAAGCTCTCATAATTACTCCTTCAAGAGTAGTTCGTCGCGCCGACTCGCCCAGTGGCGTTGGCAACGTCATCCGGTTGAAATCAGCACGACGAACACGAGGTATCCTTCTACTGTCTTGATGTTTTAATTTAGCGCGCCGAGCCGCGTGCGGCACGTGCGCCTGCCCGCCCAGATGGTTGAATGTCTGTTGAAGCAATTTCGCCTGCTTCCATCAATTGTTTAAAACGTCGCAAATCTTCTGCGACCTGCTGATCTGGTTCTTCGCCAAAGAGTTTGGCGATTTTAGAACCGAGCACGCCACCCGGAGGTTCATAGCTGAGCGACACACGCACTACGCTACCACGGTTGCCAGGCGCAAGCTCAAAACGAACCGAGCCTGCATTAGGCACACTCGCGCCTTCCAATGATCGCCAAGCAATCAACTCGTTCTCTTTCTCATTGATGACCTCAGCGTCCCATTCAACAGTCATTCCGGCCGGCGCTTTCGCCACCCAGTGCGAATGGATCTCGTCTTTGTCGTGTACGGATTCCAGGTGCTTCATAAAGCGCGGCAGATTGCTGAAGTTCCGCCAGAAACCGTAAAGCTCTTCGGGTTTTTTGTTGATCGTCACGCTTTTTTCAATTTTGATCCCATGCCCATGTTTAACGCCTGCGTGGTCTCTATGAGCCGTGTCCACTCCTAGCGCCTGATAAATGGCACACTGTCCTGTTGCCCCGCGATAGACCAACCCGCCCCCTGCCAGCGCTAATGCCCATCCAGCCCAGCCTCCCTTCGCAATACCAAATACAGCCATGGCACCACCGGCAATGGCCGAAGCAATGCGTTCCGGTTCGCTCACATTCAATTCGCGCTGGTTCCGTGGCTGATACAGCCGCCTGCCATAGGGATAATCTATCGAATTATTCTCTGCATACTCATTGATTTTATCTGCTGAGATCATGCGCCTCTCCTTCTTAGATATTGTCAGTACATGCTGGTTCAAGAACGAACTTTTGTTGATACATTCAATTCTCGTTGGAATTCGATTCGCTTATGGTGCAAGCCTTATGCCCGCAAGAAACTTTGATCTGAAGGTAACTTCGTCTCTCATCTAAGTGCCATTGTCTTCTGTGCCAACGGAAGGCCGCACGATACAGTGACACTTGTATTATTCAGAGACTCTTCCAAGCGACTCTTTTCTCAAGTCTTGAACAACTTATGCGCAATCTGCATTTTTCGCTCCGGTGTGTCTATTGCTAGTACTGATTGAGTTAAGTTGGCTGCTGCATCCCGCAATTAACACCAGGTGTAATCACTGGCCAAATTGAATGGCAACTTGCTGGACGAGATAGAGCATTTCTATATCTCTTACTACCGGATCAAAGGGAAGCATTAAAACCGCTTGGACGATTCGGGCCTGAACGCGCTGAGCAATTACTTGTCGCCGGAATGCGAGGACGACAAATCCGAAACGAATCAAAGGGTGAAGGAGACAAATGAGCCTGAAAGCAAA
>JBDSAM010000494.1:0-9905 GCA_039922135.1 Blastocatellia bacterium | reverse complement strand
GTGCCTGCCGTGCCTGAATGCTCTTTCGACGCATTGCGAGCGGAAAACTCCACGTTAAGCGGAGACGTACCAGAAGAGAATGCCGCTTGACTGTGCAATTCCACGCCACATTGCCGACAGTATCGGGCAGCCGTCCCGTTGGCGGCACCGCATCTTCCACAGTAATTCATAGTCATAACTTCATACCTCTAAACACGCCTGCGGATTGTGCCTGTCAATGGCGCTTAATCACTACCGCAATTGGCCATCACCGCATTTCCCTGAATCAGTCGCTGCGATGAGCAATGTTTGCTGTCGCTAATCGCACTGGGTTTGGGCTGGCAGCTTGTACCCTGGAGGAACTGGCGTGCTTTCAAATAGATGATTCAATAATTACGGCTCTTGGTCGAGCCACAGTCGGGGAATGAACGATTGAGAAATCAGTCTTTGACGACCATCGTCCCGGCAAGCATGTCATGCCAGCCGCGCTGCTCGTCGTCCCACAGAATCCTCAAGAAGCCATATCCGAACACAAGCACCGAAAGCAGCGATCCGATCAGCCGCACGGTGGCGGTTTTATAATCCACTGGCTGGCCGTCTACGCGTATCAGGCGCAGACCAATAAATCGCTTGCCAAAACTCTGTCCGAATCGCACATAGCCGTAGATCCAGTTGGCGAAGATTACCGCCAGCACAAGTGCGTAACCAACGTATTGAAAGAAATCGGCCACGGTTGGTTCCAGCAGACGACGCTTGACATAAAAAGCCAGCACCAGCGTCACAGCCAATGGAAAGAGCGTCAGAATATAATCCAGCAGGAAAGCGCTGCAGCGTGCGCTGATACCCGCCATCTCTTGGTGCCTTGAATTGTCCAGCGCAGCAGCGTCGTCGTCATTTCGGTGTCTGGGCATAGCAATGAAAATTTCGTCTGAACTCATAGAAACCGGAAACCAATTCACCGCACAAGGCGCAAAAAACACACAAAGTTTTTTTTCTTTCTGCCTTGTACCTTATGTGCTTTTTGTGTTGAAGATTCCTGGCATAGGTTACGACACCACAAACTTGAGCGTTGTTTCGCCCAGCTTGAGTTCGTCGCCGCTAACAAGCATATGTGGCTGGCCATGAGGCAGTTTCAGGGAACCGTTGACAACGGTGCCATTGGCGCTGCCCAGGTCTTCGATAAAGAATTTGCTGCCTTGCGCCAGGATTCTGGCATGGCGGCGTGAGACGCGCGCCGACGGATCGTATTTCGACAAATCCACTTCTGGCCGGATGCCACGATTGGGGTCCAGCCGTCCAATTAGGCTTTCGCCTTCAGCGTTGAGCGCGAATTGCGCATTCATTTCGTTGGTTCCCATTACAAGCAGTTTGGCTGTTGTGCGCTTTGACGGCTGGCGGGTTCCACAGTAGGCGCAGAAAACATCGTCCGTCGCCAGTTCATGCGCGCAATTGACGCAGGTGTTGACCGGTCCGAAGCTCTGCGCGGTTTCGTAAAGGTTGACGGGCGAAACCGCGCCACGCCGCCCTTCTTGTAGATAACGCAGGTGCGTCTGCAATTCCAGGCCGAAAGCGCGAGCCGAAGAGAAGCGGCTCTCCGGTTTGTGTTCGACCGAACGGCAGATTATCTCCTCCATTTCGACCGTAATTGCGGGATTAATCTGGCGTGGTTTCGGATTCTTGTCGAAATCGAAGATCAGCAGCGGGTTGTCCTGTGGGTCAACTCCGGTCAGCAGGTGAAACATCGTCGCGCCGAGTGAGTAGATGTCGGAGCGCGCTTCGACATTGCCCGCGAACAGCTCCGGTGGCGCATAGCCCATCGTGCCAATCGCAGTCACGCCTTTTTGCGTAGGCGAAACAAAGCGCGCGATGCCGAAATCAACCAGCATTACGCGGTTAGTGCGGTTGTCAATCATCAAGTTCGCAGGCTTCAGGTCGCGATAGATAATCGGCGGATCTTGCGAATGGATGTAATCGAGCACGTCACAGGTATCAATTGCCCACTTGGTGACGGTTAGTTCCTCTACCCGTCCACCCACTAAGCGCTGGCGCGCGGCCAGATCGCCGCCGTCAATATATTTCATCACCAAGTAGTAGCGCCCACGTTCAGTGTCAAAGAAATACTGATAGATGGTGGGGATTGAAGAATGATCCAGACGGGCAAGCAGTTCTGATTCGCGCTTGAAATCATCAATGGCTTTCAGCCGTGACGAATCATCAGCGAACATCTCGACCATCTCTTTAATAGCTACGGAACGGTTGGCCAGATTCTGGTCTTCACCCAGATAAACTGATCCCATCCCGCCGCCGCCGATGCGTTTGACAACCTTGTAACGATCCACCAGCAAAGTGCCTGGGGCTAGTTGGATCCCTGTTGGGGTGTTGCCGGAAGCGGTCATATTCATAACCCCGGTACGTGCCGGTACAACCAATTGGGCC
The DNA here is from genome assembly GCA_039922135.1 of Blastocatellia bacterium. GTDB lineage: Bacteria > Acidobacteriota > Blastocatellia > RBC074 > RBC074 > RBC074. Next base: position 7,490 of record JBDSAM010000494.1, on the reverse strand, counting down.
GATTGGGCCGGCACGACCGCGTAATTAACTTGGGGATCTTGCCACGCGCCACATTCGCCACAATATGGATCACCGGCAGTGTTGGGCGCTCCACATTCGGGACAGAATGGCATAACTCAAATGGTGATAAATGATGAATAACAAATGACGAGCAATTCAGGAGTGTTTCAGGTTGCGGCATCATCATCGCTCTTCACTTGTCATTGCCTAACTCAAGATGAACTTCAAAAAGGTTTTGCCGACAATAATCTCATCGGCGTTGTTGAGCGGTTGCTTGATGCCAGGCAGCAGACGGGGCCCTCGGTTAACGAACGTGCCATTGGTGCTGCCTAGGTCTTCGATCAGGTATTGATTGTTCAGAAACTGAATCCGTGCATGGCGACGGGAAACTTTTGCTTCAGGATCGTCTTGATCCAGATCCACATCGGGAAAGATCCCACCATCAGCATCCCAGCGGCCGATCATTGCTTCTACAGAGACGATGGAAAACTCCTTGCCAATTTTGCCTCCGCGCTGAATGATCAGCTTGGCGCGCACCGCTGGCACTTCAGAAGGCGATGGATTTGGAGCACTCATAGAAGGTTGTTGTCCACTTTCGGCATTGAATGGATTACTGCGCAAACTGCCGGTCTGGCCATTGAAACTCGCCGTCTGATTCGCCGGTTCCACTGTCGTCACAATCGGAGGCACCTGGCTACCTGCTGGGGGCAGGAGCGGCATCGCCGGTGAGGCCGTCTTTGGTTCTGCGGGCGGAATCCGTGGAGATGCCTGGAAGACAGGCGGTGGCGGTGGCGTATAGGGTGTAGCAGGTTTGGGTGTAATTGTGTCGCGCGTGAACGCGGGCGGCGGCGGCGGCATCGGAGCGTGGGCCGGTGGCGTCGCTTTTGACGACGCCATCTCGGACGAAATTGGTGATGACAAGGATTGCGGCGGCGCGTAGGCAGAACGCGCGGAACTGGCCGCGTTCAGCTTGGTTCCACATTCATCACAGTATTCCGAGCCGTCCAGATTGTCAGTGCCGCAGTGATAACATCGGATCATATCTGCATTCGCCTCCGCTTGAGCGAAAACTTTAGGATCATAATAGCCGGATAGGGCTTTGATTGCTTTGCCTCGCCAGCAGTTTAGCTATGCTTATAATCGAAAATAGCTTCAAACTTGGATGTGGGCATCGAAGACTGGGGAACCTCTCACAAGCATTTAGCATTTTCACCACGAAGGCTCCCGAAACAGTGCGGCATTCTACACACAATCATCTATATGCGCTAGCAGGTGCTCATTTCAGGTCAGGTTTTTCAACTAGATAACCGAAGAGTGGCATCTTCGGGCTGGGGAAGATTGCAGGCAGTTAACTTTTGCAAGTATTGGGTGGTTTATTGCACATTGAGTAGAAAGCCCCCTGCTTCCGTAAAGCGTACGCGCAGGGAGCTTTTAGAAAAAATCATTGCCTAAATTTAGGCAATTGCTTGGGTCTTAATGATGCCCTCTTCTTCATTTAAGAACCGCGTCAGACGGCTCGGGTTTGGGCGGATGTCGCCGCGTTTGTATTCAATTAAGCCGTGATTGCGGAATTCAATCATCATCCCGGTGACAACTTCACGCGTTGAGCCGATCAACTCAGCCAACTCTTCGTGCGTCAATCTCACGCTCTGTTCTCCGGCGCGAGCAGCCTCGCCCGCCAAATCCATCAGTGCGCGGGCCAGCCTGCGATGATTGTGATCGAAGACCAACGATTCGATCTGCCGGTGCGCTTCGGCCAGTTGATGCGTTACATACTGAAAAGCATTTTGCATTAAAACCGGATCGCGGCGAGCCGCATTCCAGAAATCGGCAACGCGAATGAGCGCCACTCTTGTTGTATCTAGTGCCACCGCCTCATCGCTGCGCCGGGTTTCGACGGACTTGCCCGCCAGCGCCAATTCACCGAAGAGTTCACCCCGATACCGGATCGAAAGGATTTTTTGTTGGCCTTCTGCCGAAGTCCGCAAAATCTTCACGCGTCCTTTCAGCACCACATAAGCGTGTGAAGCAATGTCTTCCAGTGAGTAAATTGTCATTCCCCGCCAGAACGTTTTCTCAATGTAGGGCAGATTGAGCAGGTTCGGAAAACTGGTTTGCCAGGCCTGCTCAGTCGAAATCAAATTCGCTGCTAAATTCCCCGCCAGACTTTGTGCCATCATCGTAAGCCTCCTCCTCTTGCAGTTGATAACAATTCAATCTCGGCAAAATTCCGGTCAAATTCCGGCCATTTCAAAAGAGCCGCTTGATTTTCAATACGGCGTATATGCTTTACTACAGGCAATGCCAGAGTGTGCGCAAGTTTTTCATTTTCGGATTTCGGCAGAGCCGAAACTACCAGGATTACCCGCTTTTCTGTTTGATACGCGTTTAAGTTCAATTCGGTTTGCTGCGATTCCTGTAACTCTGCCAGCCTCGCAACAAATATTGGAACCTGACCTGTTTGCATGGCGCGTCCATCGCGCGGGGTAACCAACAAAGATATCAATTGTCCTTCATGACGATAGATCAAATGTGCAAAGTGCCTGTCTGGGTCACCGCAAACATGCGCCAGACAAAGCTGCAACCCTTGTGCCCCTTCCGCTGCAATCTTGTCCAGGTCAACGCATGCTGGGTCAAGGTCGTTAACTTCATCCGGCATTCCCTGGGACGTGCTGTCCGATTTAACATGCGAAGCGCACTTTCGATGACCGCTTGCAGCCTCTGTCATTAAGGCATTGCTCAAATGCAGCGCCGCCACCTGTCCTGCGGATGGAGTTTCAGCAGGATCAAGTGGAATGGGCAATCTTCCAGGGCTTTGCATATAAGTCGCTACGCCAATGGCCGCCACAAGCAAGGCTGCTACCCCTGCCATCATCGGCAGGGCAAGCTTCAGGTCAAAAAAAGCCGCCCACCACCCGCGCCGACTGCCCGCGCTTTTTACTTTCGCCACATACCCTGCTTTTGCCTCGGCGCGCAACAGCGTTCGCAATCGCTCACACGCATCGTCACTCATCTGATCTTGCGCGCAAGCACGTTGCAGTGCCAGCCGCAGGTTTCGGCGTGAAGCCATCTCACTGCGGCAAGGGGGGCAGCGCTCAGCGTGGTGAAGAATCAAATGGTTCGTTTCGACCGTCAGTTCTTCGCAGAAGTATGAATCGAGCACCTCTTTGAAATTGTGGCAATCCATCTTTTGCATATGTGCCTCCGCGATGGATTTTCTATCGATTGTTTCCATCGTCGCGTTATAACTTCCAGCTTCCGCCTCTACTTCGAAATAGTGTAACCCGCGTTGCGTGCATACCCAGTCAATTCTGTTCGCAAAAGCTTTCGCCCGCGATGCAGCCGCGACATTACCGTGCCGATTGGGATTCCCATTGCGTCGGCAATCTCCCTGTAAGAAAGCTCCTCGACGTCGGCTAATAGAATGGGAACCTGAAAATCTTTCGGCAATTGTTCCAGCGCGGCCAAAACTTCTTCATCAGTTAATTGCTGTGGTGTAGGCGGATCGTAAGCAATTGTTTCGGCGATGGTCTCTTCCGTTCCCACAAACTGAAGCTTCTCTCGCCGCTGTCCACTGTAGTAAACATTGAACATAATCTTGTAGAGCCACGCCCTAAGATTTGTTCCTTGCACAAACCGGTGAAATGATCGCCACGCCTGTAAATAGGTTTCCTGCACCAGATCTTCCGCTTTGGCTTTGTCGCGACACAGCCTGAGCGCGACACGGTAAAGCTGACTGGTAAAACCCAATGCTTCCGTCTCGAATGCTTGCAGTCTTTGCAGTCTTTGCAGTTGGTTTTGCGCGCTGTCTTCGATCAACTTGATTCTTCCGTCGTTCCGCTGCTTTAACCGCTGTTCTGGTTCTTTCTGTACACCCTATTTATCGTAAACTGGTCTATATTTATTCCTAGGGCCAAATTTTTCTTAGGATAGGTTCTTCAAGCGCAGGTGATACGGTTGAACTTTCCGGGGGGGATACCTATAATCTCGCGTTTTCTATCAGACGAATCATTCAGAGGAGATATAACAGTGGCATACGCAATTATCCGCTCCGGCGGAAAACAGTTTCGCGTGAGTCCGGGCGATGTCGTTCGCCTTCCATCCATTGCTGGCAAGAACGCTGGCGATGCAGTTGAATTCGACGTGTTGACTGCTGGTGGTGACAATGGCCTCCGCATCGGTTCGCCGCTCGTGGATGGCGCTTCGGTCACCGGCACCGTCGTCAAACACGGGCGCGCGCCCAAGATCATTGTCTTCAAGTTCAAAAAGCGTAAAGGGTATAAGAAGACCAAAGGGCATCGTCAGGGATTCACTGAGATCAAGATTGACACAATCGGAGACCGGGAGGCCAAGCGCGACCAGGGAGTTGTCAACGCCGAGGCACACGAAACAGCAGCCGAAACCGATTCGGAAAATTGACCATCCGCGCAATTTTTACTTTCAGGAGTTTTAAGTTATGGCACACAAAAAAGGTGTAGGTAGTTCACGCAACGGGCGCGATTCCAACTCACAGCGTCTGGGCGTCAAACGGTTCGGTGGGCAACTGGTTTCCGGCGGCTCGATTCTGGTTCGTCAGCGCGGAACGCGTTTCAAGCCGGGCAATAATGTGGGCGTCGGCAGCGACGATACGCTTTATGCCTGCGTTACAGGCGTCGTCAAGTTTGAAGACAAGGGCCGCCAAGGCCGGTTTATCAGCGTTTATCCAGCGGAGTAAAAAGCGGTGGTTGGTGGTTAGTGGTTGGCCTGAACGTTACCGACCACCAGCCACCAACCACCCAACCACCATGTTTATTGACCGCGCGAGAATTCACGTGCGAGCAGGCAACGGCGGCAACGGTATCCTGGCATTTCGCCGCGAGAAGTTTGTGCCGCGTGGGGGACCGTCAGGGGGCGATGGCGGGCGTGGAGGTTCGGTCTTCTTTGAATCCACTGAAGGTCTGAATACTCTGCTCCACTTTCGCTATAACCCGGAACACACCGCAGGGCGTGGCAAGCATGGCGAGGGAAGCAAATGTCACGGCGCGGACGCTGAAGATATTATCATTAAGGTTCCCGTCGGCACCCTGATTACAAATGAATTAACTGGCGAAGTTATCCACGATTTCACCGCAGCGGGCCAGCGGGTATTGGTTGCGGCAGGTGGCCGTGGTGGCCGTGGCAATGCACAGTTTGCAACACCAACCAATCGCGCACCGCGTTATCACGAGGACGGGAAGGAAGGCGAAGAGCTTTGGCTGGTTTTAGAGTTAAAGCTTATTGCCGATGTTGGCTTGGTGGGTTTACCGAACGCCGGAAAGTCTACGCTTATCTCGCGTATCTCCGCCGCACGCCCAAAGATCGCTGATTACCCATTTACGACACTTGAGCCACATTTAGGCGTCGTTGACTTGGGCGATTACAAAACGTTTGTGGTGGCGGATATTCCTGGTTTGATCGAAGGGGCCCATACCGGCGCGGGACTTGGTGATCGCTTTCTGCGCCACATCGAGCGCACCAAACTGCTTCTGCATTTGGTTGATGTCTCCGGTATGGCAAAAGACCCGATTGTTGATTACCAAACGATAACGCGCGAACTTGAGGCTTATAGCCGCGAGGTTGCCTTCAAGCCGAAGATCGCCGTGGCCAGTAAGCTGGATGCGCTGGACGACGAAAGTCGCCTGGAAGAGTTCCGACAGTTTTGCGAGCGCGAGGGCGTAGAGTTTTATTCGATCTCTGCCGCTTCGGGCAAAGGGTTGAAAGAATTGTTGCGCGCGGTAGAGCGCAAGCTTGATGTGCTCAAACAGCAAGGCGAGCAGGCGCGGGCAGCCCAAGCTTGAGCGAGGTCAGAGTGCGGCAACGCATTGCGATTTACGGCGGGACGTTCGACCCGATTCATAACGGCCATTGGCAAGTGGCCAAAGCGATTATGAATTGCTTTGCAATGGATCGGTTGCTGTTCGTTCCTGCCTTCGTTCCGCCGCATAAACGTGGGCAGCAGATTTCATCGCCCTTCCATCGGCTGGCTATGCTGGCCGTAGCGACAATGAACGAAGCGCAGATGTTCGTTTCACCGGTTGAAGTGGAAGCCCCGGAACGGCCTTACACGGTTCAAACGCTGGACCGGCTGAAGGCCGGTCTTGGTAACGCGCAATTGTTCTTTGTTATGGGGGCGGATTCGTTCCGCGATGTGACTACTTGGCGCGAACATCAGCGATTGCTGTCCGAATATGATGTCATAGTTGCCACGCGGCCCGGCTATCAATTTGGCGATCAAGGCGAGACGCCAATTGCCGCTCATTTGTCGCCAGAGTTACAAACTAAACTTGTGGATTTGAGCGGCGGGCAGCTTCCATCGGAAGAAGATTTTGCCTCGCCGCGCATTTACCTTACCGATTACGTTGAAGTAGATGTTTCAGCGACAGACGTGCGCGAAATCGCCCAGCAAGGCAAGAGCATTGTGAATTGGGTGCCGCCAGCCGTTGCCGCATACATTGAAAAGTATAAGCTCTATCAAAAACCATAATGCCAGAAGCTGTTATTGAAGAAAAAACTGTTATCGAAGAAAAAGCAAAACGTGCTGTGACTGTTTTGTCACCGGAAGACCAGGAGACTTTTGAGCAGGTGAAACTGGCTGCACATTTTGCAGAAGAGAAAAAGGCAATTGATCTTCTAGTGCTGCGCCTATCGGCAATCACGGAGTTTACTGATTACTTCATTATCTGTTCCGGCAGTTCGACGCGACAGACGCAAGCCATCGCCGACGAAATCACTGAGCAATTAAAGAAAGCCAAAATCCGCCCGCTGCAAACCGAAGGCTACAACACAGCGCAATGGATATTGATTGACTACGGAATTTTCGTCGTTCACGTCTTTACAGAGGAATCGCGTAAGTTTTACGACTTGGAGCGGCTGTGGCGTGATGCTGAGCGGGTTGAAGCTTGAAACTGCATCTTGTTTAGATCGGCACAAATAGAAACCGGCATTGCCCGTACACCCATACAATTGATCGTTCGCTGCTCAATGCTTCACTTCGGCGGCGCATCGGAATCCCAGCCTTGGCCCTCTGTCTTCCGGTTTTGCCCAGACGCGCGTCGTGGTCATCGCGTACTCTTTGGTGAAATCAAACGAACCGCCGCGCACGACCTGATACGTGCCTTGATAGCCAGGATCGCGCGGCGTCTGCCGGTCGCTGCCGGGATAATGATTGAAATCCGTTGCCGTCCATTCGAACACGTTGCCCGCCAAATCAAGCACGCCGAAGGGCGACAGGCACTTGGTTGAGGCCCCGACGTTGCGCGTGTGGTCAAGCCGCGATTCTTTTGTATTGGCAGTGCCTTCGATCCACTCATCGCCCCAGGGGTATAAATTCATCTTAGCGCCCGCCTTGCCCGCGTCTTTGCCGCGCGCGGCGTACTCCCACTCTTCTTCGCTCGGCAAACGATAGAGCAAACCGTCGTTGCGCTTAATCGTCAGCCAGGAGCAGTAGGATTCGGCATCGCGGTAATTGACAT
>JBDSAM010000493.1:0-5565 GCA_039922135.1 Blastocatellia bacterium | reverse complement strand
CTTCTCTTCTCCAAGCGGTCTTCCTCACCAGACCCGCAGGCTGGAAGCACTGCGCTCCCAGGTTCATCTCCCAATGATGGCGATCTTGTGTTGATTGGCGGCGGCCAGCGTTTCATCGCGGTCGAAGATCAAGGTCTTGTCGGCTGTGACTGACATCGCAGTGACGTGGCAATCACGCAACGTTGTCATCGTGTCCACGCCAATCACAGGCACATCGAAGCGCATATCCTGATTCGGCTTAGCAACCTTGATGACGGTCAGCGGGCGGCCTTTAACCAATTCTGATGCGCGGCGGATAGTCGCGTCAGTCCCTTCCATTGCTTCCAGTGCGACGACGGCTTGATTTTTGACGACGATGGTTTGGCCCAGGTCAAGCCGCGCCAGTTCCGTTGCGACATGCAGGCCATATTCGATGTCGGCCAATTCGTGTTTGTTCGGCGCGCGTTTTGTTAACGTCCCAGCGCGGGCCAGAAGCGGTTGCAGGAAGGTGGTCGAATCCATCAGCGTGATGCCTTCAGATTCCAATTCATCGCAGACCGCGCCGATCAAGGCGTCGGTATTGCGGCGTTTGAGTCGTGCCAGCATCCGCGCCATCCGCAGATCAGGCAGTGCGTTGAGTTTGAAGATCTGTACGTGTTTGACCTGTCCGGCCATGATCGCGTGAGTCACGCCTTCGCGCTTGAAAAAGTTGATCAGCTTGTTCAGGTGGCCAACGCTGATCCATTCAACGACGCGAGCCAGAGTTTCAATGCTTGCGTCGGTTTCTTCCTTGATGGCCGCGACGGCCATTTCGACGCCTTCCGCATGCGCGCCTTCCAACACCAGGAAAGGAAATCGTCCGTTCCCGGCAATCAATCCGTATTTAGTTCCGAATTTCATTCGTGGGTTAGCTCCGGTGGAGTTGTTGAGCGCCCATTGTTGTACGGAAAATGATTTGGAATCACAAGCCCCGCGCAAGACCGTGACGCCGCCCACGCCTACGTTGACCAGATGCAAATTACGGCATCTATTCTGATTTGCGCGAAACCGACAGCACGCTGAAGTGAGTAGAAAAGAGCATTGAGGATCGTTCGACGGCGATGATCTATCTGAATACTGATCCCAGATACAATTGGCTGCGCGCGAATCCCCACTTTGCGGCTCTGGCGCAACGCGTTTCTCGTTTCTGAAAGCTACTCACAACGCAGCGCCGCCATCGGATCAACCTTCGTAGCCTTGCGAGCCGGGAAGTAACACGCCAGCAGCGCTACCAGGGTCAGCAGTAGCGCAACAATCGTAAACGTCAGCGGATCAGTGGCGCTGACTTCGTAAAGCTGGCTCTTCAGCAAGCGCATCGCGGCCCAAGCTGCAAGCAGGCCAACCGCTAAGCCCGCCGCGATCAGCATCAACCCGTCGCGCAGAATCAGACGCAGCACGTCAAGCCTTTGCGCGCCCAGAGCCATGCGAATGCCGACTTCGCGCGTGCGTTGGGAAACAGCATAAGCCATTACGCCATAAACTCCTGTTGCCGCCAGCAACAACGCCGCTGCCGCAAAAACCGCCAGCAACAACATACTGAAACGGCGCGGCGCAACCGACGATGCGACGACTTCGTTCATCGTGCCGACCTTTGAAAGAGGCTGTGCCGGATCAATCACCCGGACTTGCTGGCGAATGGCAGCAGTCAAGCTGAGGGGATCAATGTTCGTGCGAACGAAGAGCGTCATCGTGCGGCTGGGCGATTGTGATTCAGGCAGATACCAGTCCGGTTTCGGTTGCGAATCCAAGCCGCGATGCGGAATGTCGCGAACAACGCCAATGACAGCAGCCCAATTGCCCGGCGCACGTGGAGCGCCCAGCTTGATGCGCTGGCCGATTGGGGATTGGGCTATTCCCTTCTGTGCTGGCCAATAGGTTCGCGCCATCGTTTCGTTGATGATGGCGACGGCGGGCGCTTGGGCGGCGTCTTCGGCGTTGAAGTTTCGCCCCATCATCAGATTGATGCTCAATGCGCGAAAGAAGTCCGGGCTGATGCTTTGATGGCCAGCGACTGTCATGCGTGTCATGTCCAACGGACGGCCTTCAATGCTGAATGGATCGTCAATCGCCACGCCGCTCAGCGGCACAATGGAACTTGCGCCAACGGATTGCACTCCGGGCAACGCTGCGACTTCGCCAAGCAGTTGGTCGTAAAACGCCGCCACCTGAGCACTCTCGGCGTATCTAATCGCCGGAAGCGAAATTTCAGCCGTCAAAACCTGATTTGCATTCAAGCCCGGATTGACCCGCAGCAAACGAACAAAACTGTTGATCACCAATCCGGCGCTGACCAGCACCACCATCGTCAGCGCAATTTCAGCGACGACCAAAATCTGTCGAAGCTGAAAACGACGCCCGCCCATCAAACTGGCGCTGGTGTCTTTCAGCGTCCGCGGTAAGTCAGGCCGCGTAGCCTGCAACGCCGGAAGCAATCCAAACAGCAACCCTGTCAATAGCGTTGCGGCAAAGGTGAAGGCCAGCACGCGGCCATCAATGCTGATTTCATTGACGCGGGGCAAACTGTCCGGGTTGAGTTTGACCAGCACGGCCACGCCCCAGCGCGCCAGCAGCAATCCCAGCCCTCCGCCCAGCACAGCCAGCAGCAGGCTTTCCGTCAGAAGCTGGCGAATGATCCGCAATCGGCTGGCTCCTAATGCCAGCCGGACGGCTATCTCTTTTTGCCGTACAACCGCGCGCGCCAGCAGCAGATTGGCCACGTTGGCGCAGGAAATCAGCAAAACCAGCCCGACGATAGCCAGCAGCGCCAGCAAGACTTGGCGGCTGTTGCCGACGACGATCTGTTGCAACGGTTCGACGGTAATGCGCCATCCACCGTCTTCGCCGTTCGGCCCGCGATAGCCGCGATACTCTTTCTCAAACCTGCCAGCCAGCGCCGTCATCTGCCCGCGCGCTTGATCCAGGGATACGCCGGATTTCAGTCGCGCCAGCACTTGATTTTCGTAGCGCCCCGCACGCTCGGTAATCTGTTGCGGCGTAAAAGTCATCGGCACAAACACGTCAGCGGGCTGGGCGAAGGGCCCGATAGCAGAAAAGCTGCGATGCGGGAATTGAAAGCCCACGGGCAAGACGCCGGCGACGACTCGATTCTGTCCATCCAGCGTGATTGTCTTGCCTACCAGATTTGGATCGCCTCCGAAGCGCCGCTGCCACAAACTATAACTGATGACTGCGACTTGATCGCGTCCGGGTTGTTCTTGATCGGCGGTGAAAAACTGGCCAGCGCCGAGCATCGGAAACAAGCTGGCCGTGATTCTAGCTCCAGCGATGCGTTCAGGATCGTGGCCGCTTTCGGTGAAGTTAAACGAGGCATTGTTGAAGGCGGCGGTTTCGGCGAAGACTTCGTTTTGTTTGCGATAATCGTCGTACTCCGCCGCTTTGGCTCCTATCCGCTCCATCCCCAGCTTCAGAAAGTTGCCCCAGACCATGACCAGCTCATCAGCATCGTGGTACGGCAGTGGGCGCAGCAGCACGGCGTTGACCACGCTGAAGACTGCCGTATTCGCACCGATGCCCAATGCCAGCGCCATGATCGCCGCCAGCGTGAATGTGCGCTGCCGCAGCAGCATCCGTACGCCATACCGCAAATCCTGAAACATTTCGTCCTCCAAACGTCGTGGTTGTAGCAGCAAAGCATCCCGGAACGCGCCCAAGCTGCGCCGCATCAGATCAAGTTTATTACGCCAGTCGAGCTTGTCCCATTCGGCCAATAATTCTTCGCGATGTCGCAACTCTGCTTCCCACTCCTGCCGCCAGTCCGAGCGCAAGCGTCGTGGCACGATCACGCCGATCAAAGCAATCAGCCAGAGCCAGAAGCGAAAGCGAGTTGTGCATATCGGATCGGTCATCGTTTTTACTCGTGGCGGAGCGCGACCAGCGGATCAACCTTCGTCGCTTTCCGCGCGGGCAGGTAGCAGGCCAGCAACGCGACGAGCGTCAAGAGCAGCGCGACGCCGAGAAACGTGAGCGGGTCGGTCGCGCCAATACCGAAGAGAAACCTCCGCAAGACGCGCGTCACCACAAAGGCCAGCGCCAACCCCGCACCCGCGCCGAACAGCGTCAGCACCAAGCCTTGCCCAACAACCAGCCGCAACACATCGCGCCGTTCAGCGCCCAACGCCATGCGCACACCGATCTCGCGCGTGCGCGCGGCAACCGCATACGACATCACGCCGTAAAGCCCCACGCTGGCGAGCAACAAGCCCAGAAAACCAAAAGCTCCCACCAACCGTGCGCCCATTTGCATCGGCCAGAAGGAGAACGCAATAAATTCGTCAAGCGTCTTGATCTCCTGCGCGGGCAGGTTTTCGTCCAGCGCCTGCACTTCGCGCCGCACGGCAGCAAACAAGGCTTGCGGATTTCCGTCAGTGTGAACCAACAGTGTCACTCGTTGGGAATGCTGCTGCGCCAGCGGGCGATAGGTAACAGCGCGTAGCTTTTGGTCATCAAGGCGGATGAGGGTGTCTTTCACGATGCCGACGATTTCACAGGGTTGAGCATTTGATGCAGTGTCACCGAAGCGCAGGCGTTTGCCGATAGGGTCTTCGTTCGGAAAGAAGCGACGCGCCAGCGTTTCGTTGATGATCGCCACGGCAGGCGCATTGGCCGAATCCTGCGGCGTGAAGTCGCGTCCACGCACGAGCGGCGTACCGAGCGTGCGAAAATAATCCACGCCGACGCGTTGCGCGGCGATGTTCAGCGAGCGGGCATCGGGCGGCGTTGCGCGCCCGTCAATCGTTACATCTTCGGTCAACAACATAAAACCCAGCGGCAGGTAATTGGCCATCGTTGCCGCTTGCACGCCGGGCAGAGCGCGCACGCGCTCCGGCAGTTGGCGAGAGAACTCGCGCCCTTTCGCCTCGTTGTAGCCTTCCGGTTCCAAATTGAACGAGAGCGCCAGTCGATTTTCGGTTTGAAAGCCGGGATCAATTTTCTGCATCTGCTGCAAACTGCGGATGAACAGCCCGGCAGCGATCAGCAAAACCAGCGACACCGCGAGTTGCACGACGACCAACGCGTTGCGCAAATTGAATCGCCCGTGCTGCGTCGCTGCGCCCGTCTCGTCCTTCAAAGCCCGCACGACATCCGGCTTAGAGGCGGCCAGCGCAGGCACAAGGCCAAATAACAGGCTCACCAACAGCGCGAGCAACAGCGTGAAGCCCAACACCGACGCATCCAACCGCAAATCCAGGTTAAAGCCCACTGCCCCCGGCACCGGCGGTTTAAGCGCCATCAGCGCGCGGTTGATCCAAAAGGCCAGCAACAATCCCGTGCCCGCGCCCAGCAAACCGAGCAACGCACTTTCGGTCAGCATTTGACGCACGATCCGAAAGCGGCTTGCGCCCAGCGCCAATCGCACCGCAATTTCTTTGCGCCGCGCTGCCGCCCGCACTAGCAACAAGTTCGCCACATTCGCACAGGCGATCAGCAGCACGATGCTGACTACCACAAACAGCAGTGTGGCTGCTATTTGCGCGCGCCGCTGAAAAGACGGTATTCCGATTCCTTGCGGATGCACGAGCTTGAGCG
>JBDSAM010000492.1:0-10981 GCA_039922135.1 Blastocatellia bacterium | reverse complement strand
CATCACGTCCAGATACTTTTCCCAATCGTCAACAACATCATCGCCCAACACGACTTTGCTGTAGCCGGTGCCGTGCAATTCAACCCGCGAATCATTGGCGTATTTGCCGACCGTCGAAGAATCTCCGAAGAACATCCCACGTCCGCAGTTCTGCAAGATCGCGCCCGCACCACCATGATCCGCCGCGTAATAGCCGAACGCCTCTTTCGGCACGCCCGCTTTGATCAGAGCCTGCGCAATGCGATATGGCGACCAGGGTTCCGAACTGCCCGGCTTCAATACCAGCGGACCTTTCATGGCAATCGCCGGAATCCACAAACTGTGCACGCCCGGCGAATTGCTGGGCAAAATCACGCCAAGCGAATTGGTGCGCGGAAAGAAACTGACCGCGTGGCCTTCGTGCGTGCCAAAGCCATCGTCCAGGATTTTCAAATCCAGCCCGCGCGTCAGCCCGTCCAAGACGCTCTTCATCTCTGCCATCACGCCGCTGATCTTCGACATGTTTTTGCGCACCAGGACGAAGGGCATGCCGGTCGTCGCCGACAACTGCCGAACGTAATCATCCCGCGTTTGCGCCTCGTCGCCCACGGGCAGCGTGCCGTTCATAAAATAATCCGCCGCCTGTTTGCACATCGCGATCAGCTTCTCGGTTGAGAACGCAGCGAGCGTCGCCTGCGCTGCGTCCAGATCAAGCAGGTCACGGCGGATCAGCCCGGCATTGGCCTGGCTGACTTCGACAAACGTTTCGCGCGTTTTGAAATGCGGCACGCGCTGCACGTCAATGCTTTTGTATGGATTGCCTTTGCGAAGAATAGGTATATGAAGCATATAAATTATATTTTCCTTCCACGTACGTAGATTTCAGTTATGAAGCTTGCCATTCGCCTGCCGCTAAAGATCGCGCGGGATGGCAGCCAGTTCATGGAACCTGTTGGTTTGATCCGCTCACATTACGCGAACCACGTCGAACCCTTCAGCCTCAGCCGCGATTGACAGGGCATTATCAGAGCCGATGAAGTACCGCCCGCGCGGATAACCCCTGCTCCAGACCAGCGCGGCGGCAAGTTGAAGCGCATCGCCGGCTCTGAGCTTGTAAATGCCCAGCAACCGTTCGGCCTGATTTCGCACTTCACTGGCAGGCTCGATTTCTACCCAATGCCTGCGCAAGTAATCAAGTTTGGCAAAGGCCTGTGGTCTTTCGTTGGCCGTCAAATAACCTTCACGTATCAGACGATTCAACGCGCTGATGGCTTCAACCGATGTTCCCCACCACACGACTTGCCGGGCATAGACGCGCACGGCCTGTTTTGCCTGCGCGCTTTGTTTCTGCACGCAGCACAAGGCCACGACGGCGCTCGTATCCCAGAAGGCGTTCAGCACGTGAATTGAGGCTGATTTCTTCGGCTTAGTCTTCATCCCGTTCTTCTTCCATTACCCGGCGCAAAACGTCCAGCGGCACATCAGGCCCGGGCAATTCCCAGAAGTCTTCCCCAATAGCCCCTTCGCCGAGGCGAGCTTTCCCCTCTGCTGCCAGAACCAAAAGCTCCTTCTCGTCATCACTGAGCGGTTTCAGCGGAATGATTCTGGCAATTGGCTCATCACGTTCATTCACCACAATTTCTTGCCCGGCTTTGACTTCATTCAGATAGGAACTCAGCTTGCTTCTGAGTTCCGCAACATTGACGCTTTTCATTCTCAACCTCACTTTTCTTGGAGAAGCTTCCCGTGAAAGGCCGGAAGATGATTCTTCAAAATCCACAATCGGAAAAGTTCGACCGCGAAACGATACCCATCATCGCGCATTTCCACAATCTCTTTGCGGCTCAGGCTCTGCCAAGCGGCTTGGTGTTGTTCAATCTGTGACCTGACCGCCTTAAATGTATTGCACTTGATTGACCATTTCATCCGCTGTGGTTTTATTCAGTATGCGAAGCAATCTTTGTGCGAGTTCGTAGGGCGAGCGACGCGTGCCAATGATGATGCCGTAATGAGTTTTGCCGGCGGCAAAGTATTCCAAAGCGCGCATTTCAAAATCAGCGCGGTTGTGCGTGAAGAGCGATCTTTGACGGCTCACTGCATATTCCAGTTGTTGATCGTCGTTATGGTTGAGATTGCCTGCTTCAACCGTAGTGACAACGTTGAAGCCGCGTGCACGCAGCAAATCAGCCACCAGCACGTTTACGTCTTCGTCCAAATAGAGTTCGATGAACAGGCTATTCAAGGTCTTTCACAGCGGGTGAGAGCAGGTCGTCGGGAATGCGATTACGTTCGATATGCGCGTTGATCTCGTCTTGATGGTCGCTGTAATAACTCAACGCATCGAAGACCTGCGCCAGCGTCAGATGCGGAAGCTGCTTGGGAATCTCTTCTGGCGATGCGCCCAGTCGCCAGGTTTCAACGATGGCCCTGACCGGGGTGCGCGTGCCTTTGATGATCGGTTCACCGCTCAGAATTTGTTCGTTGGTGACGACGTAAAGGTGTTCGGTTGCGACTGACATAATTGAATCTCTCCATTGCGATTCTCCACTGACGCCGAAATCTTCCCACAGACCAAAGAACGCGCGCAACGCCGATACGAAGCCCAAAGTCAGCGCATAAATTTGCGGCGAATGGCAAGTGCGAGCAAGGCGGCTTGTAGTGGGCCAAGCACCGTCTCAAGCCCGACCAGGAAGCGCGCGGTGAGCGTCAGCGGCTTTGATCGGATCATCCAGACCATTGGGAATCGTGCCGGGCGCGCCGCCCAGCGCCTTGAGTATTGCCCGCATGAACCCGGCGGAGGTATGAAACCGCGCGTCCTGCAGATCCAGGTAGAAGAAGCGATACCGCTCATCATTGATCCGCCGCGCGCCCGTTTGCGCCAGGTGGTAGAGCAGCGACGATTACCCGATGCGCCGCTCGCCGACGACCGATGAGCTTTGCAGCGAGCGCAGCCGCTCGATGATTTCGCCAAGCTGCTCTTCGCGGCCAATAAAGTCCGCTTCGTTCGTGATGACTCCGCGATTGGTGAATGGGTTCATGGGCTTTGGATGCATCCTGGCTGGTTGGGGCAAAGCGGCTACGACTTGCTTGATTCCGCTTCGTTCTGTTCGTGGTTGTCTGCTTCAGGCTTGGGCACAGTCTCCGGTTTGGCGGGTGGCAGTCCACGTTCCTGACGCAGCAGGTGATTTTCAAGCTCGAGTTTCAGGATTTTGCGCTCGGCGTCTTCGCGTTCACGCTGGCGTTGCAATTCATCGTTCAGCCGCCTGATTTCAAAAATAAGCGATTCATTGGCACGCCGCAATTCCTGATTTTCACGTTCCGAGGCTGCCGCAAAATCAAAAAGGCGTTTCTCAACGGCTTTGATGTCCTGGCGGTTTTGCTGAGTGTCTTCTGCAAGGCGTAGTGTCCGCCAGAACATTTCCAACACCTGTTTCCACATTTCAAGCCGCCTTTCGCTGCATTCGGTCAATGATCGCTTGCGTTGCGGTGCCATACTGCTCAATCTCAGTCTGATCTTGCGTCATTTGCTGACGAATCTTTTCGATTTTGCTCAGACATTCGTCCAGCGCTTGCTGAAATTGGGCTGCTTCTTCTTTTGTCATTTCCAGTTTGATCGTTTCGTCCATTACAACTTACCTCCGCGAAGATTCTAACCTTGTTTGTTGTTACTCCAAATGCAACACCGCTCTTTCTGGTAATTCTTCATAACGGCTCCGCAAACAGGCTAAATTCGCTGATGCACGGGCTGGCGGCGGCCTTCGTGATGCGCAGCCGGACTTTGCTTGTCGTGACTTTCTGCCCGCGCAGCAAGCGTTGCGCGCCGATGCTGGTGGCTTTGCCGAACTCAACCCAATGACCGCCTGTCCAAACGTCCACGGCGAATTCATCCACACGATGGCCGAGTTCGATGTTTTCGCGGACGCGGATGACGTTGAAGGTCTTTTCGCCGCCCAGATCAAGTTCCAGTTCTGCCGTCGTCACGCCATCATCCGTCGCCCAGTAACTGAACCGATCAGCGTCAAGCACGTTGGCCGCCGCAAAGTGTTTGTCATTGCCGCGTACGTTGCTCGCCTTTGCCTTCGCGCCTTTGGCAAGGTTGACGGCCAGCATTTGTCGCAAGCGGTCGCCGAACTCTTTCAATACCTTCACGTCGTTTTCGTGAATGTGCCCGCGCCGGTCAGGTGGCACGTTCAGCAGAAACGACGCCCCGCGTCCAACCGAAGCAAAATACAAATCCATCAACTGCGGCGGCGATTTGACGCGGTCGTTTTGGCTTTCGTGCCAGAACCAGCCGGGACGAATGGAAACGTCGCATTCGGCGGGACGCCAAACCGTGCCGTTGCGGTCGCCGCTGTTCAATTGTTTTTCGACACCTTCCTGACCGGGATAAATCTTTTCGCCGTTGATCGTCGCCCAACAGGGATCGCCCGCGATGCCTTTTTCATTGCCGACCCAGCGAATGTCCGGCCCGGCGTCGCTGAAAACAACGGCGTTCGGCTGAAGCTTGCGCACCAACGCCCACGTCGTCGGCCAGTCGTAATAGCTGGTCTTATCAATCTTGCGTTTCTCTTTTGCGCCACCGTAGTAGCCATCGCCGCCGTTTGCCCCGTCGTGCCAGACTTCAAACAGTTCGCCGTAGTTGGTCATCAGTTCGCGCAACTGTTCGCGATACATCGCGACGTATTCGGGCTTGCCGTAATTGGCGCTGTTGCGATCCCACGGCGACAGGTAGACGCCGAACTTCAAGCCGTGACGGCGCGCGGCATCGGCGAATTCTTTGACCATATCGCCTTTGCCGTTGCGCCACGAACTTTGGGAGATGTTGTGTGGCGTGGCCTTGGTCGGCCACATACAGAACCCATCGTGATGTTTGGCGGTTAAGATGACGCCTTTCATCCCGCCCGCTTTCAGAGCGGTGACGATCTGGTCGGCGTCAAAATCCGTCGGATTGAAAATCTTCGGGTCTTCGTCGCCGTAGCCCCATTCTTTGTCGGTGAAGGTATTCGTTGTGAAGTGTAGGAAGGCGTAGGTTTCCAGTTCGTGCCAGCGAAGCTGCCGTTCGGTCGGAACTGCGCCATACGGCTTCGGCGGTTGAGTGGCAATTCGTGGCAGTGCAATCATCAGCGCGGGTGTCAGGCAGAGCAACAACAGCAACAGTTTGTTTTTCATATTATTTTCGTGAAGCTTCGTGTGATTTCGTGAGCCTGGCCTTCATTGCTTGGTAATGGCTTCATCCAGATTCAAAATCAGGCTGGCGGTCATTGCATAGGCTGCCAGTTCGGTTTGATTCAATCTTTCGTCATTGCGCTTCTGGCCCATCGCCAGCAACTTCCTGGCCTCTTCCGGCTGGGCGCGAAAATGGTCGAGCTGCGCGTGGAAGCTGTTGAGCAAGACCTTTTGTTCGGCCTTGCTGGGCGGGCGCGACAGTATCAAGCGAAATGTCCACGCCAGCCGTTCGCGCGGGGCATCCGGATTGTTGGTTGAACATTCTCGCATTGCCCGCTCGGCCAGCATCCGCGCGGCTTCGACATAAGTCACGTCGTTCATCAAATTCAGAGCTTGCAGCGGAGTGTTGGTTCGCGTGTCGCGCACCGAACACACTTCGCGCGCCGAAGCATCAAAGGTCAGCATTGCCGGATTCAGAATCGTGCGTTTCCAGAATGTGTACAGGCTGCGCCGCCACAGGCCGCCGTCTTTCGCCTGATCGTAAAAAGTCATGTTCGAAAAGGTCATATCTTTCCACAGTCCGTCCGGCTGATACGGTTTGACCGAAGGGCCGCCCAAGCGTTCGACCAACAACCCCGAAGCCGTCAATGCCTGGTCGCGGATCATTTCAGCCGGCAGCCGCAAACGCGGCCCACGCGCCAGCAAGCGGTTTTCGGGATCGCGCTGCAAAAGTTTCGGCGAAGCTTTTGACGACTGGCGATAGGTCGCGCTCATCACGATGGTTTTCAGCAAGGCTTTGACGTTCCAAGCCGCCGGTTCAGTACCGCGCGCGGTAGCAACCGGGTTGCCTCGTATATTACGACTGGCGGAGCCAACCAAGCCGCTACCGCTCCCTGTGCCGTGCAGGCTCGTGCCATCGCGGAATTCCACCGCCAGCCAATCCAGCAACTCAGGATGGCTAGGGAGTTCACCTTGCGAGCCGAAGTCTTCGACGGTTTTGACCAGTCCGGTGCCGAACAACATCTGCCAGAACCGATTCACCTGCACGCGAGCAGTCAGCGGGTTTTCGCGGCTGACCAGCCAGCGGGCAAAGCCAAGACGATTGTTGGGTGATACATCCCCTC
Organism: Blastocatellia bacterium; assembly: GCA_039922135.1. Classification (GTDB taxonomy): domain Bacteria; phylum Acidobacteriota; class Blastocatellia; order RBC074; family RBC074; genus RBC074. The sequence continues at coordinate 4,712 of JBDSAM010000492.1, read as the reverse complement.
TATTACGGCCCTGGTACCGCAACAGCGCGGACGGAACTGCGCGCTCGACTTTTTCCATCGGCTGATCGTAAGCGCCACGCCGAAGCACATAAGCCGGCATGGGCGCTTCGGTCTCTTTCATAATCATCAGCGTAGAAAATTCGGATTCCAGCGTCAGCCTTTCCCGCTTCAATTCCGAAAGCCGCTGCCAGGCTTGTTGCGCTGTGGCAGGCGCGGCTGAATCCAGAAAAGCGCCTTCGACCTTCAACCGCTGAGCGCGGGTTCGCGTAGCTGGCGGAATGGCGGCGATTTTTTCCAACGAATCGGCGCAAGCCAGCACGGCGATTTGATCGTCTTCTGGCAGAGTTTTGTAAATTCGGACTTCGTCAATCGCGCCTTTGAACCGGTAATTCGGCCCGCCGCCAGCGCCGAATTTCAGCGTGCGGTCCACGTCGCCGAAGGAGCGGAAAATTCGCCCGTGAATGACGTTCAGTTTGGCTTCATGGCCGTTGACGAAAATCTTCACCTTGTCCGCAGGCTGAGCACTGTTGAACATCGCCACGACGTGATGCCACTGGCGAAGCGGCAGCTTGTCGGCAGTTTCTACACGAAAGGAGTCGTCCGCCCAGGCACTGACCAGATTGAAATGAACCTTGCCGTTGTTGAAAAACAATCCCCAGCCTTTGTTTTTTGGCAAACCGTAATCGCTTTCGCCAGCCGAATCGGGCAGATGCGCGACGATGGCGCCGCTTTGTTCTGCTTCAGGGTAAAACCAGGCAGAGACGGCGAAGTTGTCTTTGTAATCTCGTTTGCGGTCGCGGTAATCAAAGTTGGCGACTTTGCCCGCATCGAAATAAAGTTTGCCGTCGAACGAGACAGCTTGGCCGAGTGGCGAAGCGGCGAACGCCGGGGTTCCGTCCTTAAAAGCTGATTCGTCTTTTTTGACTTCCTGCCTGGTTATCTTCGTTTCGTTTTCGTCGTCATCGGGGCGGGCCAGATTGATTCTGGCCAGCGTGCCAGCGATTTCCAGCCGTGCCCCAGCGTCCATCGAATGACGAATCAGCAAGCCAGCTTTCGGAAACCAATGCGAGTTGACAGGCGAACTGCCAGGCAAGCTGCCCTGCGAAATGGCAGACGGGTTCAGGCTGCTTTCCCAGCGGCGTTGTTCAGGCGCGCTGCGTTTCAATTCCAGGTCAAGCTGCCGTTCTGTTTGAGCGATCCTGTTTTCAATCTGCTTTAACTTGCGCTGCTGTTCCGTAGTTGGCGCGGCAATCCACGGCGCTGAGTTGCCATAATTGCTGGCTCGCCCGTCTTCGGGAATGCTATTGAAGTAGGCCGACAACTGGTAATACTCGCGCTGAGTCAACGGATCGTACTTGTGATTGTGGCAACGCGCGCAGCCCATCGTCAGCCCCAGGAAAACCGTCGAAGTTGTGTCCACGCGGTCAACGACGTATTCGATTCGGTACTCTTCCGGCACCAGTCCGTCTTCTGAATTGGCCCGGTGATTGCGGTTGAAAGCAGTGGCAATCACTTGATCGAGCGCTGCATGCTGGTTCGCTGGCCTGGGCAACAAATCTCCAGCCAGTTGTTCAATCGTGAACTGATCAAAAGGCAGGTTGCGGTTGTAAGCGTTGATCACCCAATCGCGCCATCGCCACATCGAACGTTCGCCGTCAATCTGGTAACCGTTAGTGTCAGCGTACCGCGCCGCATCCAGCCAGCGAAAAGCCATTCGCTCGCCGTAACGCTGAGAAGCCAGCAACCGATCAACGACTTTTTCATAAGCATTCGGAGATTTGCCTGCAACGAAATCATCAACTTCTTTTGGTGAAGGCGGCAAACCAGTCAGGTCAAAAGTCACTCGGCGAATCAACGTCGCTCGGTCGGCTTCAGGCGCGGGCTGCAAGCTTTCAGAACCAACGGCATTGGCCTGTTCCAACCGCGCCAGCACGAAATAATCAATCGCGTTTTTTGGCCAGGCCGAGTTTTTGATTTTCGGCAGCGGCGGGCGAATCGGCGCGACAAAAGACCAGTGTTGTTGCCAGCGCGCGCCCTGCTTGATCCATTCAGTCAGCAGTTCGATTTCACGTGGGGTCAGCTTGCGGCCAGAATTGACCGGTGGCATTCGTTCAAGCTCATCCCGGGCGGTGATGCGGCGGACAAGTTCGCTCTGTTCGGGATGATTGGGGACGACGACGTGCCTGCCTCTGCTCAATCGGGCGAGCATCTCGGCTTCGGAATCCAGACGCAATTGGATTCTCAGATTCGGCAGATTCGACGCGTCAGGGCCGTGGCAGACGAAGCATTTGTCAGACAGGATCGGCCTGATGTCGCGGTTGAAATCAATTTGTGATGGCAGCGTCGAACGCGGGCTAGCTTGCCAACCCTGCGCAGTTTGCACAGACCAATGATTCAACGCGGCCAAACAGACCAACACGAAGAGCATGAATAGCTTCAGGCGTTGGGGAAAACTTGTGGTTGTCATATGGAACCAATTGGGGCCGGCGGGATTTCATTTCAGGCTCCAGAGCGAGACGGAGGACTCGTCTTTCACCAATATCTGGTTGCCGGTTATGACCGGGTGTGCATAGGTCGCACTGTCGGCGACTGAATATTTCGCCACCTGCTCGAAGCCTTTCATGCCCTTTCTGGCGATGGTCAATCCACCGTCGCTGCTCAGAACGAACAGCAGGTCTTTGGTATGAAGCACGGCGGAATTCATGCCCTCCCTGCCTTCTGTTGTCCACAGAATTTTGCCGGTTGCGGCTTCGGCGCAGAAGAGTTGGCCCTTGCGTTTGTTGGTCATGCCGAACAGATGGTCGCCATCCAGCACGGGCGAATTCATGTACATCGTCAATTCAGCATTTCGCCAAAGCTCTTTGGGCTGCCACTTGTCGCCGGTCTTTGTGACTTGCACAGCTACGGTGCCTTTGCGAACGCCGGACAGAATCAGCGAGTTTTTATAAACCAGCGGCGTGACGATGTTCTCGTTCCATTCATCCGGCCAGGCCAGCCGCCACAGCAACGCGCCATCTTTGGCCGCGATACCGACGACCGATTTGTCCGTCATCGTGACGACCTGCCGCACTCCATCAAACGTCGCGATGATTGGCGAAGCGTAACCTGGCCCTTCGCCAGTCCACTTCCAGTTCTCCTTGCCCGACGCGGCATCAAAGGCAATCATCTGCCCACCTTTGATGTCATCGCCGACGTAAACTATGACGTTGCCGCCATCAATCAGCGGCGATGCCGCCGTGCCGCAGAACATCTTCGATGTATCGGGTTTGCCGAAATCCTTGCGCCATTCCAGCCTGCCAGTCTGCGCGTCAAGACACGACAGCACGGCATTGACGCCCAGCGTGTAGAGCCTGCCGCCAGCCAGCGCAGGCGTTGCAAACGGCCCGTTACTCATCTCTTTGGCGTACTGATTTTTGCTGAAAGCGACGGCTTCGGTTTTGCGCCAGAGCGTCTTGCCGGTTTTCAGATCAAGACAAGTGACGGCTTCTTCATTGTTGTCGCGGGTATGAATCCACGCGCGGTCTTTGCTGATGATGGGCGAAGAGTAGCCGGAGCCAACCGGCGTCTTCCACACTTGCTTCAGCTTTTCGGGCCACGCGGCGGGCGCGACGAAGTCTTTGACGACGCCGTCACGGTTCGCGCCGCGCCATTGAGGCCAGTCTTGCGCTCTGACAGCCCACGTCGTCAATCCCAAATATGCGACGATCAAAGCTGACCTGATGAATTTACCAAACATATCAATTTTCCTCCGTCTTATAGCGGTTTGCAGTTGGATGCGGCCAGAACCTTCACCGCAGAGGCGCAGAGCCACCCAGAGCCGGCGCAGAGAGTGTCGCTGATCTCTGCGTCACCTCTGCGCTCTCAGCATCTCTGCGGTGAGCTTAGTTCATCCTGAGTCGCACGCATCTGCAATCCGATATAAAGAATATCGTCAAATACCGCCCTGCATCAGTCCGTCCCAACGCCCATAGACCTTCTCTCCAACCACGTGACCTTTGGAAACAAAGTCGAAGCGCGGCGCATTGCGAAACACCTCTTCGACTTCATCCACTGAAACGTGGTGCTTCCGCGCCAGCTTCTCGACAAATTGATCTTTCCACAAGCATTCGATCATCTTCATCAGCTAACCACGCCCCGCTAGTAAACGCCTTCGACCACCGTTGTCGCAAAGCGCGAAAACGGGCGCACGTTACGCACGCCGTCCCAGGGATAGGGTTCACATGGCGCTTCGCGTTCGCATTCGTCGCGTTCCAGAAAGCGCGGCATGAAAAATTCTTTGGTCAGCGTAGTCAGGCGCACGCGTCCGGTCTGCCCGTATTCCACCAGCTTCGTTGGTTCGTCCGGATCAACCACTTCCATCATTGCGCGCGGAGCGGGCGGGTAATAGATGATTGCGTAGTTATCCGCCGGGTCAAACGGTTTGTGCGTGGCCAGGCCCATCAGCGTGTTACCGTAGGTCGGCGCGAAATATCCGCCTTCCATCAGTTCTTCGACGGCGAAGCGGTGGAATTGCGGCGTCATCTCCGTTCCACCGCAGAAGACGCCAGTGATGCCAGCCCTCTTCAGCGAAATCTTTTCACACAAGGCTTCGAGCAGCTTGGGCGTGGCGAACATGCATTTGACCGAATCGTGGGCTTTCAAGATGGTCAGGGCTTGTTCGATGACGTGGGCTTTGTACTTTTCCATCATCTGCATCTCGCCCATCTTGATCA
>JBDSAM010000491.1:0-9412 GCA_039922135.1 Blastocatellia bacterium | reverse complement strand
GGCTGATGATGAACGATGGCATCGAGCGTCGCCGCGGTCGAATGTCCTTTGAACGGCGGCGCGCCGATGATCAGTTCGTAAAGCAGCACTCCAAAGCTGAAGAGGTCGCTGCGTGCGTCCACCTCCTGCCCCAGGGCCTGCTCAGGCGACATGTACCGGATTGTTCCCATCACCGCGCCAGGATTGGTCTGACCTAAATCCCCCACTGCAACGTTGGTCGTCCCCTGCAACCAGCGCCGCTCAGTCAGTTTGGCCAAACCGAAATCCAGCACCTTGACGTAGCCGTCGCGCCGCAACATGACGTTTTCGGGCTTGATGTCGCGATGAACGATGCCTGCTTCGTGCGCGGCTGAAAGAGCATCGGCAATCTGGATGGCAATCCTAACCTCATCTTTGACCGGCAGCCGGCCTTTGGCCAGCAGTTCGCGCAATGTCTGGCCGTCAATGTATTCGGAAACTATAAAGTGCTTGTCTCCAATTTCGCCAATCTCGTAAATGGTCAGAATGTTCGGGTGGTTGAGCGCCGAGGCCGCACGGGCTTCGCGCTCGAAGCGACGGATGCGCTCAGCGTCCTGGGTGTATTGCGGCGGCAGGAATTTCAGCGCGACCTTGCGCTCCAGCCGTGTGTCGCGCGCCAGATAAACCTCGCCCATCCCGCCTACCCCCAGAATCGAGATCACGTTGTAATGGTTGAACGTTTGGCCGATCAGCGAATGCTCGCCACTGCCAATGCGCTGTGCGGCCATTTCAATCGCCGGAACTTTGAGGAATTTCTCTTCGGCTTTGTCGTGAGCAGCGAGCAGGGATTCGACTTCGCGGCGCAATTCATCATCGCCGATGCAGGCGGCGTCTAAAAACGCCGCGCGCTCCAGCGGCAAGCGCGCCAACGCTTCATCAAGCAGTTTGTCCACTTCGGCCCAACGCTGCGGAGTCATAGCTTTTGATTTCTCGGTTTTGTGGAAGCGGGGAGTGGTTCGCGGTCATTTCAGGGAGATCAGACAAATGCTCTCTTCGTTATCGTCGACGGAGTAATATAAATAATGCCCGTCCGGAGAGAGGATAGGATTATCAACCAATTCGCTGGTAGTCAACTGAATTTCCCGCACGGCCTTTGTCTGGCTGTCAATCAGATAGATTTTGTTATCATTGGTGAATAGCAATCGGCGGTTGTCAGGCATCCAATATGGCGCGTTCCCTTCTTTGTTGAGCCGTTCGTACCGCCCCGAAGCCAGATCGTAGATTACCAGCCCTTCAATTTCCTTGTTTCTTGTATACACGGTGCCTGCGACCTTCCTGCTGTCGCGCGACCAGGTGAAGGCGGCATAGGCCGTTTCCGGTTCAGCCGGCGGAGGTGGAAAGGCAAAAAGCTCCTGCTGTTGATAAGGGCGGCTCAAATCCATAATGAAGCTGCCACTGCCGCCGCGATAACTGAAGAGCATGCGCGTGCCGTCGCGCGACCATGCCGGATCAAGATAGCCGGGCTGATCGTCGCGGCTGAAGGTCAGTTGCCGGCGGTCGCTGCCATCCGGATTGATCGTCCAGATTTCGAATTTGCCCGTCAGGTTGGAAAAGTAAGCGATGCGGCGACCGTCCGGCGACCAGCGCGGCGCGCGATCCATAGCGGCATCGTTGGTCAGTTGATAATTTTTGTCCGACTCGCCGATCCTGGAAACGAAGATGTCGAATTGCGGATCGCCGAAAATGTAGTAGGTAAGCCATTGGCCGTCAGGCGAGACGTCTTGATTGGTTGCGCGCTTGGTGGATTGCGTTACCCAACTGGGTTCGCCCGTCACCACTCCCCGTTCAACATCGAAGGGCACGCGCCGGATGTTGGTATGAGCCTGGCGGCTGCTGTAAGCCAAACGTTTTTCATCGCGTGAAACACTCACGGTCATGCTGTAAAACGACGGCGCCACCAACGGCTCGGCTTCTCCCATCAGCTTGCCAGAACGTTCGTCAATCGCCACGCGCCACAGGCCCAGCCGTCCGTTCCGATTGCTGACATAATAAAGATAACGCCCATCCGGCGACCAAACCGGAGAGCCATCCTGGGCATCGTCGTTGGTGACGGCGACTGGTTCTCCGCCGTCCGCCGGAACAGTCCAGATGTCGCGGCCCGCGTTGTTGCGCAATCCCCAATATGCCAGACGATGGCCGTTTGGCGACCAGCACGGCTGGACCGCGTCTGGCCCAGTGACAATGTGGCGTTTGGCGTTGGTTCGCAAATTGACGACCCAAAGCTGGCTGCCGACCGCGACGCGATTGAAGAGGTTGTTGCCAAGCTGCGTGCTATAAACGATCTCCTGGTCGTTGGGAGACCACGAAGGACTGAAGCCGTCAGGACCAATCAACCGGACGTTTTCGCCGGTCGCGCCCATAACATAAATTCCGCCGCCATTGCGTTCTGATCTGAAAGCGATTTGCGAACCGTCCGGCGAAAACGACGGCTCTACATCGTCCTCTTTAATCCCTTCCGTTAAATTCTGCATCGCGCTGCCGCCGATGCGCTGCCGAATCAGATCGAATTGGCCGTTGATTTTGCGCGCGTAAACAATGCTTTGCCCGTCGGGCGAAAGCGTTGGTTGAGTTTTGATTCCCGGATATTCGGTCACCTCCGCGAATTTCCCCGCTTTCCAGTCAGGCGCGGTCTCCCGCCCGGTTGAACCGAACCGCCGCCAAACCAGCCCGGCGAAGATCATAATTACCACCATCGCGGCAACTACGATCATCTTAGCGAAAGGGCTGAATCGTTTCAGGTTGACTGGGACGGCCGATGCTGCCGTTGCTGAATGCAGCGTTGAGCGTGGCGAGACTTCTCCTGTCGCCGCTGAATCTAAGGTGCGCTGTAATCGTTTCAGATCCGCCCGCAGATCGTTGGCTGTTTGGTAGCGCAGGTCACGGTCTTTTTCGAGCGCGCGGCTGGCGATGTGTTCCAGTTCCAAGTGTAGGTCGGGGCGAACTTGGGTCAGGGGGATTTCTTTGTAATGAACGATGGCGTCCAGGATGGCCGCCGTTCTGTCGCCTTTGAACGGCAGCACGCCGGTCAGCAATTCATAAAGTACAATCCCCAAGCTGAAGATGTCGCTGCGCGCGTCCACATCCTGCCCCGTCGCTTGTTCCGGCGACATATATCGTGCCGTGCCCAGCACCGCGCCCGGATTGGTCTTGGCCAAATCTCCCTCGGAAGCATTGGTAGCGGCGGCTGAACGCTGCTGTTCAGTCAATTTGACCAGGCCGAAATCCAGGACTTTGACGTAACCATCACGCCGAAGCATGACGTTATCGGGCTTGATGTCGCGGTGGACGATTCCGGCTTCGTGCGCGGCTGAAAGGGCGTTGGCAATCTGAATGGCGATCTCAATCGCGTCCTTCATCTCTACGCGCCCTTGCGAGAGCAGTTGGCTGAGCGTCTGGCCGTCAACGTACTCAGCCGCGATGAAGTGTTTGTTTTCGATCTGGCCGATTTCGTAAATGGTGATGATGTTCGGATGGTTGAGGGCTGAAGCGGCACGGGCTTCGCGCTCGAATCGTTTGATGCGCGCCAAGTCCCGCGTGTACTGCGGCGGCAGCAGCTTCAAGGCGACCTTGCGCGCCAGCCGCGTGTCGCGCGCCAGATAAACTTCCCCCATTCCGCCAATGCCCAAAACTGAAATAACGCTGTAAGCGCCAAGCGTTTGGCCGATCAGCGAGCGGTCCTTGTCGCCGGCCAAATGTTGCGCAGCCAGATCAAGCGCTGGGAGTTTGAGGAATTTAGCTTCGGCTTTTTGATGAGCGTCAAGCAGCGACTGAACTTCGCGGCGCAGATCGACGTCTTCGCCGCAGGCCTTGTTGAGAAAAGCCGACCGTTCAGCGGCGGGTAGCTCCATCGCCTCGTCCAACAGTTGGTCTATTCGCGCCCAGCGGTCAGGAGTCATAAAAGCCGTGGTTGGTTGTTGTTGTTGGTTGGTGGTTGGTTTTCTGGCAACAAATATCAACCGGTGCTTGTTGCGGACGAATCGGCCACCACCGCCACTATGATGTCTTGTTATTGCTCAGTTCGCGAAACAGCCATGCTTTGGCTTTGTTCCATTCGCGGATGACGGTGATTTCAGCAATGCCCAGCACTTCGGCAGTCTCTTCGTTGGTTAATCCGCCAAAGAAGCGCAACTCGACGATCTTGCATTTGCGCTCGTCAATTTCGGCCAGGCTCTTAAGCGCATCGTCGAGCGCAACCAGGTCCGCCGTCTGTTCTTCTCCAACATCGGCGGCTGCGGTCAGCGAAACCTGATGCGCGCTTTCGCCGGCAACGCGCGGACGCTGGCGCGCGAAATCAACCAGGATGCGCCGCATCAACTGTGCCGAGACGCCGAAGAAATGCGCGCGGTTTTTCCATTCAACGTTCTTCCAATCAATTAATCGCATGTAGGCTTCGTTGACCAGCGCCGTCGGTTGCAACGGATGCCCCGCGCGCTCCTGCCCCATGTACCTGCGGGCCAGCCGGTGCAGTTCGGCGTGAACCAACGGGATCAATTCTTCCAGCGCCATCTGATCGCCGCCGTTCCAGGCAATCAGAAGCTGCGTGACCGCGTGCGTTGAAGGCTCGCTCATAAATTCATCCTTGCAGGCGAAGTGTGATGGATTGAAAGACGGACTTTATCACAGCCATTCATACTGCTCTACTCGATTGCACAATCCGGTACGGAACCGGGAGCGGTAGCGACCGGGTGCTCCCAGAGCACGGACCCACCGAGCCTGCCCGGTCGCTACCGCTCCCGGTTCCGTACCAGGGATCTACATCTTGGTGTGTTTTCCATCTAGTCGCCTCCGATGGGCGTGCCTTGCGAGTCCACCAGGTCGCTACGGCTCCCTGTACCGTGCCATTGCGTTAAAGTAGAATCGCAGCCGCAATCATCAAGCAATCAAATCCAGATCAGGAGAGTCCAAATCCAACATGAAAGCCTGGCGCGTCCACGATTGGTGCGAACCCAATCAACTGTCGTTTGAAGAAATACCAACGCCCGAACCCGGCGCGGGCGAGATCAGAGTAAAAAACCAGGCCGCTGCGCTGAACTTTTACGACATCCTGATGATTCAGGGAAAGTATCAGGTCAAACCGCCGCGCCCCTTCACGCCCGGCTCCGAAGTGGCGGGCGTCGTAGATGCCGTCGGCGAAGGCGTATCCGGCTTCAACATGGGCGACCGCGTCCAGGCAATGGCCGTGGGTGGCGCATTTTCTGAATATTCGATTGCGCCCGCCGCCAAAGCCTTTCGTATTCCAGACGCAATGAGATGTGAAGAAGCAGCGGCGATGATTGTCATCTATCAAACTTCCTACTTCGCACTGACGCATCGCACCCATGTGAAACCAGGCGAATGGTTGCTGGTGCATGCAGCGGCGGGCGGCGTCGGCCTGTCGGCAACGCAGATTGGCCGGGCATTGGGCGCCCGCGTTATTGCCACCGCTAGCAACGAAGAAAAATTGCAATTTTGTTTGTCACAGGGCGCTGAGCACGCGATCAATTACAAAGACCCGGCATGGGTAGATCAAGTCAAACAGATTACCAATGGGCGCGGCGCGGACATCATTTATGATCCGGTTGGCGGCGAAGTCTTCGACTTATCAACCAAGTGTATTGCGCCTGAAGGCCGATTGCTGGTTGTCGGCTTTGCCGGCGGCGCTATTCCCTCCATCGCCGCCAATCGAATCTTGCTTAAAAATATGTCGGTCACGGGCGTTTACTGGGGCGGTTATCTCGAACATCATCCCGAATACATGGGCGAAGCGCAGGCGGCGCTCTTTAAGATGTACGACGCCCAACAGATCAACCCTATCGTCTCGCAAACTTTCGCTTTGACAGAGGCCGTGGCGGCGCTCGAAGCGCTGGCGACGCGAAAGACTTTCGCCAAAGTCGTTCTAACCATGTGATGCTCCCCACAACACAACAAACGCAAGCAATTTCAAATCTGCAAGCTTGGGCTTGCAACCCTGGGAGGGTTTTATGAGATCACGATTCGGAAATACAGCTTTGCTGGCCGGGCTGAGCGCCCTGTTGTTGATCGCGCAATCGGCCTGTTCTTCAAAGGACTCATCAAACGACGTGGCAACCACCAGCCCAACGCCTCTGGCAGCAACCGGCACTGGTAGCCCGGAGGTGACTTCGGCCTCCGGTTTACCCGCCAACCCGAACACAGCAGGCGGCGCTACAGCCGGCTCTACTGGCGCGCCGCCCAATGGAACCACGGCCAATCCAGGCTTGACCAGTTCCGGCTCTGGCGCGGCAGGAGTGAAGCCTTCTGCGCCCGCTGCCTACAATCCGCCGCCGCCACCGGCGCCACCGCGCGTCCACACCATCAATTCGGGAACGCCGCTCTCAGTCTGGACAACTTCAAGCATTTCGACCAAGACGGCCAAGGCGGGTTATCGCTTCACCGCGACACTGGCAAATTCGATTGTGGATGGCGATTGGGTGATCGCCAAGAAAGGCGCAACCGTCGAAGGCACGGTCATGGATTCCGATCCGGGCGGCAAGGTCAAAGGTCTCGCTTCACTGTCACTGCGGCTGGATCGGTTGGCGCTGGCCGACGGGCGTTCGGTGTCGCTTGCAACCAGCCGCCTGACCAGAGAAGCCAAATCCACTAAGAAGAAGGATGCCGTCAAAGTCGGCATCGGCGCTGGAATCGGCGCGGCCATTGGCGCAATCGCCGGGGGCGGCAAAGGCGCGGCCATTGGCGCGGGCGCGGGCGGCGCAGCAGGCGGTGGTTACGTGCTGGGCACGCGCGGCGATCCGGCAGTCATTCCTGGCGAATCTCAGTTGAGCTTCCGGCTCACCTCGCCGGTCAAGGTCACTAAGCGGTAAGTTTACTCGACAATGCACGGCTTGAACTGTACAGCCGACTGTTAGTCGGCTGGTGGCTTCCCGAAGGGGTGGCTGGAAAAATCCTTCCACCGACTAACAGTCGGCTGTACAGTGTCGCGATACCAGGACCACAACAACGATAACCTCTTGAGCAAATTTAAAAGATTCATCACGCATTTCTGCCTGATAACACTTCTTCCGCTCCACGCCTTAGCGCAAAGCGCTAACAACCCACCTCAAGCCAAACCGCTGAAGATAGGCCTGGTGTTGAGCGGCGGCGGCGCGCGCGGCGTGGCCCACGTGGGCGTACTGGAATGGTTTGAACAACACCGCATCCCGGTTGATTACATCGCGGGGACCAGCATGGGCGGATTGATTGGCGCGATCTATTCGATGGGCATGTCGCCGGCCGAAATGCGCGAGTTTCTGAAAGTACGCAACTGGGATGAGTTGTTCAGCAGCGGCCCCAGCTTCGACACGCTCTCTTATCGGCGCAAGGAAGACAAGCGCGATTATCAAAGCGGCGTTGAAATTGGGCTTCGCAAAGGCCTCCGCCTGCCGCTGGGAGTCAGTTCAGCGCATTACCTGGGCTTGCTGATTGATCGGCTGGCGCTGCCTTATCACGACCTTAAGAGCTTCGATGATCTGCCGATTCCATACCGCGCCGTGGCGACGGACTTTTTGGCGGCGCAGCCCATCGTGCTTAGGGATGGCCCATTGAGCACGGCGATGCGCGCGACGATGTCCATTCCCGGCGTCTTTCCGCCGGTCGAACGCGATGGCAAAATTCTGGTGGATGGCGGATTGCTCAACAACATCCCAACCGATGTCATACGCGAATTCCATCCCGATGTGGTCATTGCCGTGGATGTCGGCACCAAACTGGGCGACCTGCAAACCATCGCGTCCATCACCGGCATTCTGCAACAGTCGGTGACGGCCATGACGATTGACAACGACCGGCGCAACCTGCGCTTGGCCGACATCATCATCGCGCCGGAACTGGGTGACCTGTCACTGCTGGATTATTCCGCCACGGACAAACTGGCCGACATCGGTTACCAGAGCGCTGAACAAAAAAACGCCGTGCTGTCGAAATTCTCCCTGAGCGAAACCGAGTGGCAACAGTATCTGACCCAACGCCAAGCTAAACGGCGAACCGCTGTGCCCGTGCCTAATGCTCTGCAAATCACAGGCGTTAGTAACAAAGCGGAAGCCTCGCTGCATCGCCGCCTGGACGAATATGTTGGACAACCGTTGAAAGACGAAAAGCTGGAACATGAGTTGACCCGCATTACCGGACAGGGCCGCTACGAAAGCTTTAACTACGGCCTGACGACAGATCAAGACAAAACTATTCTGGAAATTCGCGCCCGCCAGAAATCGCACGCGCCACCCGTGATCATCCCCGGCATTGAGATTGATGGTTCGGACGTCAATGCCATCAACTTCACGCTGGGCGCGCGGACGACGTTGTATGACGTTGGTTCCTATGGTTCGGAATGGCGGATTGATTTGAAGCTGGGATTTGGGAATTTGTTTGCAACCGAATATTTCAAGCCGCTCGGCGACCGTGGCTTTTTCGTCGCGCCGCGCGTCGCATACCGCCGCGACCGGCAAGGCGTCTTCATGGGTAAAGCCCGCGTGGCTGAATACCAGGCCGACCGGATAGGCGCGGGCGGCGACTTCGGCTATGTAAGCGACCGCAGCGAACTTCGCATCGGTTATGAATTCACGCACATATCCGCACGCACCAGCACCGGCAGCGTTGATCTGCCGCCACTGGATGGCAACTTCAACGTTGCGCGCATCCGCTGGGCATTCGATGGACAGAACAGTCCCGCGCTACCGACACGGGGCTTGCGCCTGGTTGCAGAAGGGCGTTGGTATTTCTCTGCTCCGGATTTCAAAGACGACTTCCCGCAGGCCGAAGCTCGCGCTTCTTACTTCCAACCTATTCCCACCAAAGGTTCGCTGTTTTTCGCCGGATCAACAGGCACGGCATTGGGCAGGCAGGTTCCGACAATTCAGCAGTTCCTGCTGGGCGGTCCGTTCAGATTCGGTGCATACGATCGCGACGAATTGCGCGTCAATCAATACTTTCTGGCCACCGCCGGATATTTGCACAAACTCCGCCAACTGCCCTCATTGGTCGGCGGCAACATTTATGCTGGCGCGTGGTTCGATCAAATTGGCACGTCGGGCGGATTCGCTTCTGCGTTCGACGAACAGCGGTATCGCGCGGCGCTGTCTATCGGCTTTGTCATGGATACAAAAGCCGGACCGTTTTCCTTTGTTGGCAGCCGTGGCGAAGGCGGACGCGGCAAAGTCTATTTTTCACTCGGCAGATTTTTCTGACATCGGGTAAGACAGGTTGAGAGCCTGTCTTACCCGATGTCTATTGTTCAGGCGCTACAATGCGGCGCAAATGACCCTTTTAAAAACAATGATCGAAAGGTATTCCGTCCCACTCGCGCTTGAAGGCCTGCTGCCAGTGATACTTTCCGCCACAGGCTTATTTCTGCTGGCGCGAATGCTGAAGCGAAAAAACGAATTGATCGGCGAGCTGGCCTTCA
>JBDSAM010000490.1:0-3735 GCA_039922135.1 Blastocatellia bacterium | reverse complement strand
CGAAGCCAGCGGTCTTCAGCACTGCCGGGCAGCCGAACTCGGCCAGGCCTGCCTGCAAATCTTCAATCGAATTGATCGGTTTGAAGGGCGTGATGGGAAAACCGTGACGGCTGAGGAAAGTCTTTTCGCGTAGCCGGTGTTGAGTTGTGTGCAGAATGTCGCCGCTGGGCCTGACAGGCGCGCGTTCGGCGGCGGCTTGAGCGGTGGCCGAAGGGACGTTTTCAAACTCGAAGGTGACAACATCCACCGCTGTGGCGAATCCACGAATGGCGTTCAGGTCGTCGTAATGCGCTTTGATCTCGACATCGGCGATTTGGCCGGTCGGCGTGTCGGTTTCGGGCGAAAAGGTATGCACGCGATAGCCCATTCGCCGCGCCGCAATCGCGAACATTCGGCCAAGCTGGCCGCTGCCCAAAACGCCAATTGCCGCGCCCGGCAGAATCGGTTCGTTGGAATTCTTCTTGCTCATCATCTTTTTTTCAGGCTCGCATCTTACACGCCGCCACTGTCACCGCCAAAAGTCCGAACCGCAAGCGGCTTTTTTCCGCACTTTGAAACGTTTATCTTAGCGCAATGATCGAACCGATTCTTTTGTACAACCGGCAAACGGGCGCACTGGAAGAAGAAACTATTTTTGAAAAAGGCGTGATGGAATTCTTCTATGGTTCGCGGCTGGGGTTTTGGCTGAGCGAAGTCTTGTTGAAGCGGCGGTTGGCAACTGACATTTATGCCCGCACGCAGCACAGCCCATCTTCACTGGCAAAGATCAAAACGTTCATCGAAAACAACCACATCAACACCGACGAGCTTGAACGCTCCGTATCGTCCTTCAAAACCTTCAACGAATTTTTCATCCGCAAGCTGAAGCCGGAAGCCAGGCCGATTGATGCGGACGCGCGCAATCTGATCTCGATTGCGGATTGCCGCCTGGCGGTTTACCAGATCGAAAAAGACACCATCTTCCCAGTGAAGGCCAAACGCTTCACGCTGGCTGAACTGCTGAGCGGTGCGTTTGGGGCGGAACTGCAAAAGAAATTTCACGGCGGGCTTTGCCTGATCTTTCGGTTGGCGCCGGTGGATTATCACCGCTTCGGTTACGTGGACGATTGTGAACAGGAACCTGTGCGGGCAATCAATGGTTTTTACCGCAGCGTCCATCCGCTTTCGCTGCGGCGAATGAAAGCCGTCTTCACGGAAAACCAGCGCGAAAGCTGTGTGCTGAAGACCAAAAACTTTGGCGAAGTTATCCACATTGATGTTGGCGCGACCGGCGTTGGCAGAATCATTCAGCAGCATCAGGCGGGCGGAAAGTTCCAGCGCGGCGAAGAGAAAGGCTATTTTGAATTTGGCGGCTCGACCGTGATTTTATTGCTACAGCCAAACACGGTGAAGATGGATGACGACATTGCTAAATACGCCGCTGATGGGATCGAAACCATCGTTCGCTATGGCGAGCGAATTGGACGCAAAATCGGCGATTGAATCCGGCGTGTCTATCCAAGCGTGTCGCCCAGGACTTTGGCCGTCTGCTCCGCGCGGAATTGCCTCAAGCTTTCGCGCAACTCTGGCCGCGTGTTGGCCAGAATCGCCACGGCCAGCAGCGCCGCATTGATCGCGCCCGCTTTGCCAATAGCCAGCGTTCCGACTGGAATCCCGCCCGGCATTTGGACAATCGAAAGCAGCGAATCCATGCCTTTCAGTGAGTGACTTTCGACCGGCACGCCCAACACCGGAATCAACGTCTGCGCCGCCACCATTCCCGGCAAATGCGCCGCGCCGCCCGCCCCGGCAATGATTACTTCGATGCCGCGCGATTCGGCTGCGGCGGCAAACTCCGCCATCAAACCGGGCGTGCGATGCGCTGAAACGACCTGGCATTCGTGCGCGACGTCGAACTGCCCAAGCATTTCATCGGCGTGGCGCATCGTCTCCCAATCGGACTTGCTGCCCATAATCACCGCAACCAGCGACTGAGGTTCGTTATTCGATTCTGGCTTCATAATCTTTAGGCAGGTTGACGTTCGACCACAGTCAGGCGCTGTTCAAACTCACGATCCGCAGATCGTAATTCCACGACATCGGAGTTGAGCACATCGAATTTCCGATCAATCCTTACTACGCGGTCTTTGGTCTCTTTCACCTCAATGCGCATGTCAGCGACCTCTTTGTAAATCTTGTCGAGCATCGGACGCGTGTCGCGCGAACGGTCTTCGACAAAGACTTCAACCTTAGCTAACCGCGCGCCGAAGTCTGCTTTCATAAAGACCAACTCTGCCAGGACCATATCGAGCTTTTCATCAATGGTCAGGTCTTTGGTGTTCTCTTCATTCATCGCGGTTTCTCCTTTTCTGAGGTTTAGATTGTTCAGGGCGTCATTCTACTTGCCTGTGCCAGTTTTGGCTATCAATAGGCCAGACCGTTCAATTCCTATCTTCATCAATTTTTTTTGCAACCCGACTTGTACCATTGTCGTAGTATAATGTGACAAGCAAGGAATGGCTGGAATGTAGAAAATGGAAGACCGATTCAACATCAACACTGACGACCCGACGCCGATCTATGCGCAGCTTGAGCGGGCGATTCGCTTTGCGATTGCGACGGATAAGTTGCGCGTGGGCGAACAGCTTCCCACGGTGCGGCAGTTGGCGGTGGACTTGAAGATCAACGCAAACACCGTGGCGAAGGTCTACGCCGAATTGGAGCGCACTGGGGTTCTGGAAACACAGCGCGGTGTTGGGACGTTTGTCCGCGCCCGGCAGCCGATTGCCGCCGTGCGCGCGACGCGCAGCGACCGCCAGCGGGAACTGCGCGCCCTTGTTGAGCGCATTCTGACTGAGGCTTATTCGCTGGGATTTTCGCTCGATGAACTGATCGAGCAACTGGAAAAAGAACTCGATAACAAGTCCGCCACCGCGAAACGACGGTAGCGGCAAAAGGAGAGTACTTATGTCTAAGTTCACCTCTTTGACTCAGACCAAAAATTCCGCCCCATCCTCCAACGCGCCGCGCATAAATGTCGTCACGATGGCGATGTTTTTCGCGCCAGCCCTGTTGGGCGTGGGGCTGACAGCGTTAACGCTGAACCCCATCGGCATCATCATCGGCGTGCTGTTGGGACTGGTCGCGGCGCAATCGCCAAGAGTTGCCAAACAATGGGAGCGGGCCGTTGTGCTTCGGCTGGGGCGTTATGTAGGCCTGCGCGGGCCAGGGTTGTTCTGGGTAATTCCCTTCATTGACAAGATTTCAAGCTACATTGATCAGCGCATCATCACGACCAATTTCGCCGCCGAACAGACGCTGACCGCTGACACTGTTCCGGTCAATGTGGATGCCGTACTGTTCTGGATGGTATACGACGTGGAGAAGGCCGCGCTGGAAGTGCAGGACTACGCACAAGCCGTCAGTTGGGCGTCGCAAACCGCGCTACGCCACATCATCGGCAGAACCGCGCTGACGGAGTTGCTGCGCGGACGCGAGCGCATCGAGGACGAGTTGCAACGCTACATTGACGAACGCACAACACCCTGGGGCGTGACCGTGCAATCGGTCGAGATGCGCGACATCGTTATTCCCGATGCACTGCAGGACGCGATGTCCCGCGAAGCTCAGGCCTCCCGTGAAAAACAGGCGCGCATCATTCTCAGCGAAGCCGAAGTCGAGATTGCCAATAAATTCCATGAAGCGGCCAAGTCTTACCAAGGCAATCCAACAGCCCTGCATCTGCGGGCGATGAAC